>JAYWHL010000557.1:0-2306 GCA_043777715.1 Cytophagaceae bacterium
GAGGCTTTGAATCGGTCAGAAAAACCAACACAAGCCACACGCACACGGTCGTTGGACCCCATGATTTTGCCGTAACTTTTCACCGAAAACCCAGTAGCAACTCCTGCCAAAATGGATTTTTTTACAAATTCTCTTCTTGTTGTCATCATTGTTTTGGTTTAGTTGATATAAATGTTTTTGGTTTTTTTGATTATTTTACTGAGAAAAAACCTATTTCAGAACGATATTCGATTCAACCTGTCTCCTTCCTCCAGTCTCCTCATGATTAATAACTCAATCCTTGTCCAAATTTAAAGAGGGCGTAATTGGGTTTTAGATAACCTGGCATATCCGAAGCGTTTTCTAGTACTGCTTTTTTGGAAATTGGCGTAGTAAAAGGCATTTTTCCAGTTGGATTAAATTGCCCAGTCAGTACATCAATCAAAGCATCTTGGCTTGTTCCAAAGGTTGCCAAAACAGTTTTTACATTTGGGTTATCAATCTCGTCAATTATCCACGGGCTTGAATAATTAATAACCACCACCGTGGGTTTGTGATAGGTGGTTTCGTTTACGTGAGCTACATCAATTTTGTTTTTTGATAATTGTAACTCAATGCTTCCGCCCGTTGTATTAAATAAACTTCCTCCGTTGGGCGTAAGCCACAAAACCACAATATCAGCTTCTTCGGCGGTTTTAACAAAGGTAATGTCCCAATTTTTTGTAGTGGGTTGGCTTACAGCAATCGGATTTTTGGTACGACCATTGTCATAATAATTTTCAAAATAAACCTTCGTTTTGGCTTTTAAAGGTAGCAAATTGGCATCGTTTTTCAACAAAACAATAGATTTTCGGAGGGCTAAATCAGCTTTTGCTTGGTTTTCTTTGTTACCCACAATTTTTTCGGCTTCGTTTGCATCGGTATATGGATTTTCAAAAAGTCCAAGGTCGAACTTTTCTTTTAATAATCGTTCAATCGATTCATTTATTCTTAATTCAGTAACCAAGCCTTTATTCACCGTTTCTAATAACAAAGTGGGGTCGGCACTTCCCGAAAACAAGTCTATTCCACAATCAATCGCTTTTTGGTATCTTTCAATAATACTTAGTTTTTCAACTCCCCAAGGCATCATATCTATTGGCCCAGTATCAGAGTTTATAATGCCTTTAAAACCCATTTTTCCACGTAATAAATCCTTGATAATGGCCTTATTATAGGCAAAAGCCACCTCTTCGTACTGTGTGCCAATGGGTTTGGCATAATAGGGCATAATGGCCGACGTACCTGCATCTATGGCCGCTTGAAAGGGTTTTAGATGATAATCAAACATTTTGCTTGGATAATGTTGGTCTTGTCCCCACACAAAATGAGGGTCTTGGCCTTCTACTTGTGGGCCGCCGCCTGGAAAATGCTTGGTGGTTAGTGCCACCGACCCTGTTCCTAATTTTGTACCCTGAAACCCCAACACAATTTCTTTCATAATCTCAGCGGCTAGGTCGGCATTTTCTCCAAAAGTACCTTCAATTCTTTGCCAACGGGGTTCTGTGGCCAAATCGGCCATATACATATAGCCTTTTCTAAGGCCAACTGCCGCCCATTCCTTGCCCGCAATTTCAGCAAAATCTCTGGTCAATTTCAAATCCCTCATGGCGGCAATGCCGAGTTCGCCTGGCCATTTTGAAAAAACCGTTTGCCCAACACTCAACCCAATCGAGGCATCAATCGTAATATGATTTCGTGGATTTGAGGCAATTATGGCTGGAATCCCTAGCCTTGTGGCCTCACACAAAGCCTGTAAATTATTCGCCCAATCGGCCATGATTTTGGCGGAGGTATTGGCTCGAAGAATAAAATGTCGAAGGTGTTTTTCATTGACGGCTTTGGTTGTTCCCATAGCCGACACTACGGGATTGGGCAATGGTTTTTTTGAAAACATATTGATTTCTTGAATCAAATCTTTTTCATTAAAACCACTCGAAATTTCATCTTTTGGAGCATTTTGTTCAAAAGCCCAGTCGCCTTTTAGTCTTGTGGTGCTAATGAGCATAAACCCGATTTTTTCTTCGAGGGTCATCAAGGCAATCAAATCTTTGGCTCTGATTTCGGCAGGTAGTCGCCAGTCTTCGTATTTGTCTAGTTTGCCATTTTTGTTTAAATCCTTAAACTGTAAACCCGATTTTTTAATCATCGAAACCGTTCTTGTTCCTAAGTTTGCTTGGGTAATTTTTTGGGCAAAACTCAAATTGCTTGTTAATAGTATCGCCAAAAAATTAGCTATTGTTTTCTTCATTTTTGCTGTTTGAATTTAAAACTTATCCTCAAATATT
>JAYWHL010000558.1:0-6343 GCA_043777715.1 Cytophagaceae bacterium
TTTAATACCGTGCCGATGTTTTTTTTAACGACCGATACCAACGGTAATGATTTAGAAACCCGCAAACTTTCGTATCATCTTTACGACAACGACGTGGCCACCAAAGTAAAACAATGTATGATTTTGGGCATTGGTGGAGCAAAATTTTTAGATGTAATCAATTATGAGCCAGATGTTTATCATCTCAACGAAGCACATGCAGTTTCGGCTGTTTTTCATCTTTATAAAAAGCATGGCAGCCTTGCCGAAGTAAAAAAACGCTTGGTGTTTACCACCCATACGCCCGAAGAAGCTGGTAACGAAAAACACGATATTCATCTTTTGGAGTCCTTAGGTTTTTTTGCAAATGTACCTTTGGCAGAAGTTAGAACCATCACAGGCCTTACTGACCACGTATTTAATCATTCTTTGGTGGCATTAAGAATGAGCCGCAAGGCCAATGGCGTATCCAAACTTCACGGAGAGGTTTCTCGCAAAATGTGGGGCGGTTACAAAGATATTTGTGAGATTACGCACGTAACCAATGCCCAAAACAAGAACTATTGGGCCGACGCTGACTTAGAAAAACTACGCCAAAAAGCCGATACCGAAGGCATTGCCAAGCGTAAATTGGCCATGAAAAACCCCTTGTTTAGTGTTGTGGCCGACCAATGCGGTAAGCTCTTCGACCCCAAGGTTTTGACCATCGTTTGGGCAAGGCGATTTGCCGCCTACAAACGCCCCGATTTGTTGCCCAACTTTAGGCAACAATTTGACGATTTGATGCGAAATACCAAATATCCAATCCAATTTGTTTGGGCGGGTAAGCCTTATCCAAAAGATACGGGAGCCATCAATACTTTTAATAACTTGGTGTATCTTAGCCATTTATACCCTAATATGGCCGTGGTAACTGGCCATGAACTTGGGCTTTCTAGGGTGTTAAAGCACGGTGCCGACCTTTGGCTCAACACCCCCATAGTGCCACGAGAGGCTTCGGGAACGAGCGGCATGACGGCCGCCATGAATGCCAGCATCAATGTTTCTACCGACGACGGTTGGATATGTGAGTTTGCCAAACATGGCCAAAATGCCTTTGTAGTACAGCCCGCTGCTCCAGCCAATGCCAACGATTTTGAGCGAGATTATTACGATGCCATGAATCTTTTTAAAATTCTAAATGAAGAGATTTTGCCTATGTACTACGACCGCAAGGCCGACTGGAACAAACTTGTTCTTGAAAGCATGAACAACGTAGGGGAATTTTTTGAGTCGGGGCGTATGGCAACCGAATATTATGAGAAGGTGTATTGATAGACTAATGAATAGGCCGTAAAATAAATTTACAGGAAAAAATGCCAAAAATGATAAAAAAGGGTAATCTGCCCTCCAAAATTTGTGTTACTTGTGGCAAGCCCTTCGACTGGCGAAAAAAATGGGAAAAAGTTTGGCACGAAGTAAAATATTGCTCAGAGCGTTGCAGGAATAATAAATGATGGCTGTCGGCTAGATTTTAACAGTACGAATCGAGCCTCTCTCAATTTTTTTCATTTATAAGGCGTGCCACGTTTCAAAAGCGTGGCACGCCTATTTGATTTTGGCATATACTCGTAATTGATAAGCAGCGATTGTGAGTCGAATCAACCATTTACTATTTTACAAATCAAGCCTCTCTTAGTTTTTCAATTTCTTTAATAACCTCTACAATACCTTTTAGCGGAATATTTACCCAAGTTGGGCGATAACTAAGCTCATAACCAAGTTCATAAACGGCTTTTTCTAGTAAATAAATTAGCATCAAATAGTTGATTTCTGCGTTGTTTTTGAACAAAGGGTGTGGCGAGCCAAAGGTTTCTAAATACGATTCAAGAAAGGTATCTTTCATCAGTCGATACCAACGTTCAGAGGCCACAATGAGGCGTTGGCGGTCGCTGTGTTCGGTTTCGGAGGCACTAAACAATTTGGCCGAAACCGCATAATGATAACTACGTATCATGCCTGCCACGTCTTTGAGGGGCGAGTGTTTTATCTTGCGTTCGGCAATACTGCTTTCGGGTTCGCCTTCAAAGTCTATAATTACATAATCGTTGTTGGGTGTGGCCAGTACTTGTCCTAAATGATAGTCGCCATGTACCCTGATTCTCAATGAGTTGAGTGGTTTATGTAAAAATTCTGCCGTAAAATCATCAATCAATTCTTTGGCTTCCATAAACCGCCAAGCCAATTTCTGGGCTTCGGGTTCTAGGCTTTGATAGGTATCAATCAGGAGGGCATAGCGGCGGTCGAGCAAATGGCTAAAACGCCCCAACAAAAACTGTCGATATGCAGGCGTAAATGGCTCTGGTACAAACATATTATCCTGACTATCAGGGGCGTAGAGTGCCAAGTGCATTTCGGCAGTGCGGCGAGCCAGTAGTTCTACTTGTTCAAAAACGCTCTCTTTTACCGAAAAAACCTTATCCACAAAACCAAACATAAAATCGTTTAGGTAGTCGCCCGTGAGCGACCAACTATCTTTTTGGTTTTCTACCATGCGTTGCATCATGCCGAGGGTAATGTCGGCAATACCGTTTTGTTGCCAAATCATCGCCCCAGCAAAGGCTGGAATATTCTGAAAATCAGCGTTTTCGGTAATAAACGCCACCATATCCACCTCTGGATTGGTTTCTACAAAGAGTTTTCTGTATAGTTTCAAAAAATATTTATCCCCAAAAATCATGGCCGAATTGCTCGAATCTACGGGCAGCACCTTCGATGAAATGGCTTTATTAATGTCTTCAATATCAAGCCCTTTACCTTTTTGGCACGTTATTTTGCCTGTGTTTTGGCTAATACTTTGCTGTTGGGCAATGCCATAAAACAAGGCTTGTTGTACTTGTTGGTCATAGATTCCGTCTATCAAAACGCCTGATTTTTCAGCAAAAATGGCCTGACCAATTACGCCTTTGTCTGGAATACCCCCTTGATTTTCTACAAACGATAGGGGCAGAAGATAGCTTTCGGCCTCGCCACCATCGGTATAATTTACCTGCACAATCAACAAAAAAGCTACACCATTTTGTAGGGGTAGTTGATGAACGCTTGTAACAACAAAGCTCTCTTGTGGGCGAGCCTTACCCGCAAACCAGCGGCAAGTATTGGCATATCGTACTAAAATAGTTGCTGAAAAGTCGAGCAAAAATTGTTTATTCTGTTGCAAATCAGACCATTGAATAGGGGACTGTATCATTTTGAGAAAAATTAAGCTATATTAGATTGAGGCGTATTGTCTTAAAACTAGGTACTCAAATATTTTCCAAATTCGTTAAATAGTACATGGTTTTCTTTAATTACCCAGACTTTAAAAGCCGTAAAGGGAGATTTGGGACTAAGCATCTCGCCAATTTTTTGCCTATAACGGTTTTTATCTTTTTCGGCAATTGTTTGCTTGAAATATTTATGTAACCTTTTGGTAAATTTGACCATTTCTTCTATCAAACGCTCTCTAATATTTTCACCCTCTGCCGTTTTTAAGCCCGTGTTTTCTCCGTTATAAACTCTAAGGAGTAATTCGACCGTATTTTGAACGTGCGTGCTATTATTTTCGCACTGAATATCAACTTTTTCTTTTGGGTAGGGGTTAATACTAAACCTAATCCAATCTAAAATTTTGTGCGAATCATCTGTGCAGTTTAGAATATTGTCAAAATTGTCTCCTTTCTGACTATTGCAATGCCCACAAACATAAAATAAATTTGCCCAGTCAAACATTAAATCTCTATTGCCACGATGAGGCACAAAATGTTCTACATTGATAGTAGTGGGGGCGTAATATTCGCAGAGATAGCATTTATTATGAAAATCTGTATGAATTTGCTCAACCACATCAACGGCACGATAATTTGTACTTGAAGGTTTTGCTTTTTCTATTGCTAAGGATTGAGGTATTTTTTGAGCTTTGGTAATATTTATCACTTTATAGAAAGGTTGGCGAGTTGTATTTGATTGATTTTAAGAGCAAGTTCTGGGGAAAACATCTTGGGTAAATCTTCAAAATATTCTTTCAATTCAAACAATTCGTCGTCCTCCTCTTCACTCAAATCATCTTGTTCTGACAGTTTTTCATAGCGACTCATCTTCTCTTTCACCACCGTAGAATAATTGTCGGCATCAAAATAACTTTCTACAATCGAGTTGATAGAATAGCCCGTCATGTCTTCTACTAAAACCTTTTTTTCTAAATCAAAAATAACTGTATTCTTAATTGAATTTAACACAAAAGGCGAATGGGTACTTACGATAAACTGAATTTTTGGAAAGAAACTGGTAAGAAACGGCAGTATTTTTTTCTGTAAATCTATATGCAAATGAGTTTCTATTTCGTCTATGAGTACGATTCCTTGAATGTCATAACTCCGAGAAGCCTTGTTTTCCATTCGCATTATTAGTTCAGAAATGATATTGAAAATAGCCGAATATCCGTCTGATAACGTAGTGAAATCAGAAACCTCTTTGCCTTCATTTATCAAGCTGAAATTATAGATTTTTCTATCAAATTCTAATTTTAAAGTATCATCACTAAAAATTAACTGAAGGCTTTTTTCAAAATCAACAAACCACTTATCTATCTGACTAGCAGCGTTTTCGTCATTATCGTCCCTAGCAAACGAGCGGTCAGCTTTTAGATTCACAATGTGTTGAACAAAGTTTTTACCTACGTTTTCATCTAAGCCATATTTTTCTTTTACATCAATTTTATTAATGCCTTTTGGTACATCTATCACTAGATTTCGTTTTGCTCCAAAATGAGCTAAAACAAAATTTCCTTGCTCAAAGCATAGGCGATTGAAAACATGGGTTAGTTTAATATCTAAAGTATTGAGTTTATCAAGTTTTAATTGATAGGTTTTACGCATCTCATCTAATGCTTCTTTTTGAGTCTCTTGTACAGGTTCTTTTTCATTTACTGGTATATTGGGAAATAGCTCTTGTAGATTAATAATTTCATCAATAGTTTTCTCTAAAGTTTCTATTTCTGTTGAGAGTTCCGAACTCTCAACATTCCCCTTCAACCAATTTTTGATTTCCAATAAAACACTCGTTTTTCCGCTTCCGTTTTTGCCTGTCAAAATCAGGTGTTTGCGGTCGGTTTCAGAAATTGGAATTTCAATGTTTTCAAGATGCCTTACTTTATTGATATGAATGTTTTTGATGAATATATCGTCCATAAATTAGAATATTTGAATTGAAGCTGTTTAAACTTTTAATTTTAGAGTGAAATTAGGTTATTTTTTGACTAATCGAAGGTTTTTTTGAGAGCGTAGCATCGCTACGGTCGATAAAAAAGCTGAAGACTAGTTGAAAAAGAGCCAATTTTGGCTCAAAGAAATAAGTTTAAACAGCTTCATTAAATAACGCAATGATTCAAGAATAATTAGGGTAAAATTAGCTAAAATACTAGGCAATCAAAAGGTTCAAGCCTGTCTCAACCAAAACACTTTCTAGTATCTCTTTGTACTCTAAAACTGGTTGCTTATAACCATTTTTGGCTACGTTTATCATGCTTTGGGCTAGGGTTTCAACGGGCATAGAATGCCATTTGCTTAGGCCAGCAACTAAGCCCAAATCAAAGATTTTCATTAAATAAATTCCGCCCCGTTCGGCCAGTCGAAACTCTGGCCTATTGCCCACAATGAACGACGGCCTAAAAAAATAGGCATTTTTGCCCATCGCCGTCGCCACGCCCCTTTCCATTTCTGTTTTGGTTTTTAAGTAAAAATTACTCGGATTGCCTTCCGCTCCCACACTCGAAACATTCAGTATTTTGCCAACGCCCGCCAAAGCCGCAACTTGGGCTATGGCCACAGGATAATCTCGGTCTATGGTTTGTTGGGCGGCCTTAGAACCAGCCTTTTTGATGGTCGTTCCCATGCAGTTAAAAACTACATCTGATTTTATATTGACCTGATAATCAGCTATTTTATCAAAATCAATGATAAATTCTTGTAGCTTGGCGTGCTTGATGTTCATTGGTTTTCTGACAAATACTTTTACTTCCGTAAAAGAAGAATCAGCCAAAAGTAAATCTAAAATGGTTGAGCCTGTAAAGCCCGACGCTCCAAAAATGCTTGCCGTCATGGGGTTGTGTTTGCTAGAGATAAATGTCTGGTACTGAATATATGGATAAAATTAAATTGTATTTATTTATATCTAATAAATTGATAATCAAATAAATAGCTTTGGTTTTTTGCCTTCTAAATACAGTCTCTTTTTTACCAAAAGCTAAGAAACTAATCAAGACATTATCTTAAAATTAGGCTAATAGTTTAAAGTATGTATTTTTGTGATAAGAATACTTACAAAGCTATACAAAATACAATTACAG
>JAYWHL010000559.1:0-2294 GCA_043777715.1 Cytophagaceae bacterium
GACAAGTTTCAAAACACCCAACTCAACGTACCCGCCTTTGTCGTTTCCGAACAGTTTGTGGCATCGCCCATGCAAACGTCTCCTTTTATCGTATGGGCTTACGATACTTTCTTTTTGCTGGCTTTGGCATTGCTCATTACTGTTTTTTCTACACTCAAAAAATGGGCTTATTATGGCGGCATGACCGCCTTCATGATTATCGTCATTAGCCTTCAGGTCGATTTCCTTTGGGGTTTTATTACGCCCTATATCAGCATCGGCTTAATCCTTGGTTTTGGTATCATTAGCCATTATTTCCAATCCTTTCGGCCTGATGTTCAAGTACTTAGTCGCTTTTTAGTCTTTCTTTCTTTTATCATCGTTCTGCTGTTTTTAGCCTATTTCACGGCCAGTCATGGGCAAATTGTCCCTTTACTTTTGGCTCAAAGTTTGCCTACTTCCATGGTTTTAGCGTGCCTCTTTTTATTTTATGTGGCCTACGAAATCATCAATGGTTTGTTATACATCGCCACCAACACCCGAAGTGGGCAGTCGCTTAGGCACTTTAGTTTTTTGTCGGTTATTTATTTGGTCAATGTAATCTTAGTTTTTTTGCATAATATCAAAATGATAGACTGGAAACTCCTCTACATCAGCCCCTTCGTGTTTGGCTTTTGTTCTGTTTTATTGGGAATTTGGGGCTTCAAAAACCGAGAAAACCTACTGGCTACGCATTTACCCTTCAAGCCGTCAGGGGCTATTTTATACATAGCCCTAGCCATTTTGACTTTTGCAACTGTGGGTATGGCCTTTGGCACCGCCAACGACCCTCTGATAGAAGCCCTCGAAGATGCTATCGTTTATAGCCATTCTATCATGGGCATATTGTTTTTCTTTTATGTGGTTATCAACTTTGGGCCTATCTTTTTTCAGGGATTGGCCGTTCATAAAGTTGTTTTTCAGCCACGTATTTTTCAGTTAAAATGGTTTCGGGTACTTGCCCTTTTGTTGATTTATATTATTTTAAGTCAAAATAATTATTTCCCTGTTTATCAATCACTTGCGGCTTATGCCAATGCCAAAGGCGACTATCACACTCGTTTGGGCGACTATCCCCTTGCCGAAAGTTATTATAAACAAGGCCTAGGCTATGAGTTTCAGAACCATAAATCGAACTATGCTTTGGCATCGTTGGCCTTGCTCCAAGGCGACAACCCAACGGCTGGAGCTTATTTCAAACAAGCCCTTCTGAAACGTCCTTCCGCTTATGCCTTTGCGGGTTTGAGCAGGTGTTTGGGCAATGAAGATTCGTTTTTTGAATCGCTTTTTGTATTGAGAGAAGGAATCCAAAAATTCCCTAAAAACCCCCAACTTCATCATAATTTGGGCTATCTCTACGAAAAAACTAAGGTTTTAGACTCCGCCAATTATTATTATACCAAAGCACAAGCCCTAGGCACTCCCGAAACTTCACTGACAAATACCTTGGCTTTGGCACTCAAAAACGATAACCTTTCATTGTCTAAAAACAATGTAGCATTTTCATTATCAAGTAATTACACAAGTTTAAAGGCTAATCAAGAAATTATGAATAAACGCCTCGGCAAAGGCCAAACACAAGTTTTTGATATGCTTGCTCTTGATAATACTAGGCTCAGTGTTGGAAATTTTGCACATCTTTATAATGCCATTTTAAACCACAACCGTTTTAATACGAGCAACGAAACACCAATCATTCAATCGCTGATTGATAATCAAGAAAATGCTCCTTTTTATCAAGATTTACAGTTTGCACTGGCTGTAAATTACTATTATAAAAATCAGAAAATCAATGGATTAGATGTATTATCAACAAGGATTCAAGCAGATTCTTCAGCCAAAGTTGAACAACAAACCTTGGCTTTTTGGCTAATGAAAGAAAAAAATACGATGAGGCAATTTCAAATTCCAAATGATTCTATCGGTGTCCAAAGTTTATTAAATCAAAATCCATTTAATCCACAAGCCCTAACCCTAGCCATTGCTTATCTTAACCGCAATGGCCAAGCCCGCCGTGGCTATGACGTACTGATGACGGCAAAAAAATATGCCCCTGATGTGCTTGCTATCAAGCGATTATATATTTTGCAATGCCTTGAACTTTACCTTAAAGACTACGCCCAAACCGCTCTCGAACAACTTCCTGATGCCGATTATCAGTCTTTTTTGCCACAATACAAGGCAAAATTGGCACTGATGGAAAAAGCAAGAATGCAGTTTTAGGATTTTGTAAGTTTACGTTTTTAGAAATGAAAAATCTAGTTTTTAAGATTAGT
>JAYWHL010000560.1:0-2294 GCA_043777715.1 Cytophagaceae bacterium
ATACAAGGCTCGTGATAATTAGAAATCATTTTACTAGCCTTGCTACTTTCGATGTACTGCAAATTTTCAAAATCGAATAAATTATGGTTTTCTTCTAAAAACTCTTTTGCCTCTGGATTGAGCAAAGATTTGAATTTTTGATAAATTTTTGTACTGGAATATGCCAAAGGACTATCCGAAAACACCTTGACGGGCTTAAATCCACGCTCGGTGTAGAGTTTATTTAGGGTGTAAAGTAAGGCTTGGGTTCTGCCTACCGAAAACGAAGGAATAATTAACCGCCCAGGAATGTCAATACATGCTTTTTGAATAACCTCAGCCAAGGCATCGACTTGGTTTTCTTTGTTGATGTGGTTTCTGCTTCCGTAGGTTGTCTCGCAAAGTAAATAATCTACTTGTGGAATAGGGCAGGGGTCTAGGTGGAGGGGATAGTTTTTACGACCTAAATCTCCCGAAAAACCAATACTTTTCTTTACGCCATTTTCAATCACTTCTAGTACAATGTGTGCTGCCCCAAGCAAATGTCCAGCGGGGTAAAAAGTAACCCAACCGTTATCTTTAAATCGAAATCTTTGCTTAAACGGAATCGTTATAAAATTCTTAATGGCCTCATCTACTTGGCGTTGTAAGAAAATATCTGGGCGTTTATTTATCCGCTCCATCGATTTTCGTTTTTTATTGCTTTCGCCTTCTGCTCTTTTTATTTTACTTTGGTTCAAATTGGCTGAATCTATCAGCAAAATATTAGTAAGCTGTTCGGTTGCCGAAGTACACAATACTTGGCCTTCATATCCTTCTTTGTATAAGTTCGGAATATTGCCCGAATGGTCGATGTGGGCATGGGTCAAAAGCACTAAATCTATATCCGAAACATCGAACGGAAACAACTTAAATGTCTCGTTTTCGTCGAACCAATCCCTTTTCATGTCCGTACCACAATCTATCAAAACTGTATAATCATCTTCGAGTTCCAATAAATACATACTCCCCGTTACCTGTCTTGCCGCTCCACAAAAAGTTAATTTCATCTATTGTTGTTATGCTTTTAAATCTTTAATAATTCTATTTTTTTAATCAGAGTATTTTATTTTTTTAGCCAATAATCCTCAAATCTTATGTTATTTTAAGATTACTTGGGACAAGCATTTTTTGTTGCTTTACGCAAATATAGCTAAATTAAGCCGATAAATCAGAAATCAAAAAGCCTCTATTCTATGAAATCTACATTATCTCTCCTTGTATTTTTTTTTGGATTCAACCCAATTCTTTATGCTCAAATAGATAGCCTCGCCCTAAAACAATTAGCAATTCAATTAGATACCCTACAAAAATCAAAACTGTTAAGTTCTGGTTTTTTGGGTTTCTCATTAAAGGTTACCAGCTCAAACCAGTCTATCCTTGCTGTAAATGAACAAAAATTGCTTTCGCCCGCATCTACATTAAAATTAATAACCACGGCCTATACCATGCTTGAACTGGGTCCAAACTTTCGGTATTCAACTCAATTACAAGCCTTTGGGAATATTGAAAACCAAACTTTAAGGTCTGACCTTTTAGTGATTGGGAGCGGTGACCCTTCTTTGGGTTCTCATCGGTTTGAGAATGTTCAAGATTCATTCATAGATGATTGGGTTTTTAAAATAAAACTTATGGGGGTATCAAAAATTCAAGGTAAAATCAAAATTGACCATTCTATTTTTGAAGGAAATCCTACCTCTGCTCGATGGCTTTGGGGCGATATTGGTAATTATTACGGCGCTGGCCCGATGGGTTTTAATTTTCACGAGAATTTTTTTACAGCAACCATTCAAGGAGGAAATTTTGTTGATAAAGCTGCGGTAATTGAAAAATTAACTCCGAAGTTATCAAATGTTGAAGTCATCAATAACATTAAAACTGATGTTGAAAATTCGGGAGACCAAGTAAATATTTTCTCAAAACCTTTTGATTCACAAATTGTATTTACGGGCTATGCCCCCAAAAATCAGACTATTAATGTGAAAGGAACGATTCCAAATTTACCTCAAACTTTTGTTGATGTTTTCAAAGAAAAACTCAAAGCCCAACAAATTGAAGTTTTGGATTCTAACATTGTGCTTAACCCAACTCAAATTTTTTTGATTGCTGAAAATACCTCGCCACCGCTTTCTGTGTTGATTGAAAAGTGTAATTTTCATAGCATAATCTATACGCAGAGGCTTTCCTCAAAACAGTTGCAAGTAAATCCCTCAAACAAGTAACTTTGAATGATGCCCTTATTGCTGAAAAGCAATTTTGGAAAACCAAAGGATTAA
>JAYWHL010000561.1:0-6315 GCA_043777715.1 Cytophagaceae bacterium
TCAACTAATTCTTTAGCTTCTTTCAAGCCAAGGCCAGTCAAGTCTTTAACCAACTTAACAACCGCTAACTTGTTAGGGCCAGCAGCCTTCAAGATTACATCAAAAGATGTTTTTTCGGCTACGGCCGCAGGAGCATCTCCACCAGCAGCAGCTACCATCACTGGAGCGGCAGCAGCAGGTTCAATACCATATTCGTCTTTCAACGTATTCAATAATTCGTTTACTTCTTTTACAGTCAAGTTTACTAACTGTTCTGCAATTGCTTTAACATCAGCCATGTCTATTTTAATTTTAGTTGTTTACTATTTTTTTATTTTTATGCGTTGAGCTTGGAAGCCTTTTTTGTGAGATTCGACACTTTGTCGCATCATCGTTATTCTGCCTTTTCGGCCATAGTTTGCAAAGCACCAGCCAAGCGGCCACCCACTTGTAGGGCAGACAATACACTTTGTGTTGGCGACTGCAACAAGGCAACCACATCGGCAATGAGTTCTGTTCTTGATTTTAGATGTAACAGCGTGTCTAGTTGGTCGTGGCCAATAAATACCGACGAATCAACCGAAGCTCCTTTCAAGGTCAATTTCTTGGTTGAAGTTTCTCTGATAAAATCTTTAATCAATTTTGCTGGCACTTTGCCAGACTCTTGATGAAACATCACGCCAGACTCTCCCTTCAATACTTCGGTATTAAAAGTTGTATAGTCGGTTGGAAGGGCTTCCAACGCTTTGGCAATGAGTGTGTTTTTTACAACACGGTATTCTACGCCTCTCTGATAACAAAACCTACGTAGTTCGCTTGTTTCGCCAGCATTCATGCCCGCAGCACTTGTTACATAGAAATAGGGAGTCGAAGCAAACTTTTCCTTCAACTCGTCGATAATTACTGCTTTTTTCTCTTTTGTCATGATTATAGACCAGTTACAGTTTTAGGATCAATTGTTACACCTGGACTCATAGTACTAGACATATGAATACTCTTTACGTAAGTTCCCTTTGCAGATGAAGGCTTTAGTTTCATCAAAGTATTCATTACTTCTTGAGCGTTTTCTGCAATTTTATCAGGGCTGAACGATACTTTTCCAATTGATGTGTGAATAATTCCTGTTTTATCAACCTTAAAGTCAATTTTACCAGCTTTTACTTCTCTTACGGCTTTGCCTACTTCCAATGTAACTGTTCCAGACTTTGGATTTGGCATCAAGCCACGAGGACCCAAAACTTTACCCAAACGACCTAATTTGGCCATTACCGTTGGCATCGTGATAATTACATCTACGTCTGTCCAGCCACCTTGAATTTTCTCAATGTAGTCGTCCAAGCCCACAAAGTCGGCACCAGCTTCTGTGGCTTCGGCTACTTTGTCAGGCGAGCAAAGTACTAATACTTTTATGTCTTTTCCTGTACCATGAGGCAAAGCCACCACGCCACGAACCATTTGGTCGGCTTTGCGGGGATCTACGCCCAAACGTACATCAATATCCACCGAAGCGTCAAACTTGGTGTAGCTTATCTCTTTCAACACTGCTGCTGCTTTTTCAAACGAAAGTGCTTCGGCAGGGTTGTACTTAGAGAGAGCCTCTTTTTGTTTTTTTGTTAATTTTGCCATTGTCTGAGATATATTAGCGGTCGAACAGTTTTGTAAAAACCTCCCGCATTAAAAAAATACTAAATCAATAAGGCTTGTCGCCTGAGATGGTAATACCCATTGAACGAGCCGTTCCCGCTATCATGCTCATGGCCGCTTCGGCCGTAAAACAGTTAAGATCAGGCATTTTGGTTTCGGCGATGGTACGTATTTGATCCCAATTCACAGAACCAACTTTTTTAAGATTGGGCTGTGCCGAACCTAACTTTACTTTTGCTGCTTCCAAGAGCATGATTGCTGCTGGAGGAGTTTTGATAACAAATTCAAATGATTTGTCTTTGTAGTAGGTAATTACTACGGGCAATACCATGCCTGGACGGTCTTGAGTACGGGCATTGAACTGCTTACAAAACTCCATGATATTAAGACCCTTAGAACCCAAGGCTGGGCCAATGGGTGGTGAGGGGTTGGCTGCGCCACCTTTTACTTGTAGCTTTACAAATCCGCCTATTTCTTTTGCCATTATCTTTGGAATGTTTGAAGTTTTAATTGCTGACTATCTTTGAAAAATAGCCCTTATCTAAATGAGATTGCTCTTGAATGATATTGAAGCGTTGGAAGCACGTTGATATCAATTAGCAATCTCTGGGAGAAGCGTTTTTATATTCCTTTTTCTACTTGGTTGTAGTTAAGTTCCACGGGCGTATTTCGTCCGAAGATTTTAACCATTACATTTAATTTTTTCTTTTCATCAAAAATTTCTTCTACCGAGCCTGTAAAACCACTGAATGGCCCGTCTATTACTTTTATTTCCTCGCCTTTCATAAAAACTACCGATGCCGAAGGCGATACTTCTTGAATACTTTCTTCTACTTTACCTAAAATTCTATTGATTTCTGATTGACGAAGCGGGATAGGCGTTTTTGAAGCCTTGCCATCGTTCATACTCAAAAAACCAATTACGCCTGGCATACTTGTAATGGTATGGGAGGCTTCGCCATGAGATAAATCAGCAGAAATGAGAATATATCCAGGGAAAAAAGATTTTTCTCTTACTTTCTTTACGCCATTCTTAACCTCTACTATTTTTTCAGAAGGGATTAAAATTTCGGGTACAAACTCTTGAAGACCCTGACGGGCTACTTCATTTTCAAGATATACCTTTATTTTTTTTTCTTGCCCAGATACGGCTCTCAATACATACCATTTTAGTTCACTCATGATGATTTGGGGTGCGTATTGCTTTTAATTTAGAAAGAAGTGTAAAAAAGATTTAGGCCGTTTTCAAAGGCGAAATCAATAATACCTACGAGAATAGCGAAGATAAAAGAAGCCAACAAAACGATAGTTGTACTTTGGTTAAGTTCAACTGTTTTTGGCCAAGTTACTTCTTTGGTTATTTCCACCCAAGATGCTTTGAATAACTCTACAATCTTATTCATTTTTGTTTTGTTAAGGTTTCTGTCAGTATGTCCGACAAAAATATTGCACGGGAACAAGGATTCGAACCCTGATCAAAGGTTTTGGAGACCTCTATTCTACCATTGAACTATTCCCGTGTGTACGCCCCCCGAAAAAACGGGAGTGCAAAGATAGTGAAAACCTCAAATTATTTCCAAATTCGGCTTTATTTTTTTGTGTTTTTCTTCAATTATTATTCGGAGAAGGGATTTTCTGAGTAGGGAGACAGTATTGAGGAGACCTGAATACTAGACAATTCTACAAAATATAGCATAATTCAGAAATTTGTTTAGGAATATTGCTTTCGCAAAGGTGGTTGGTGAGCCACCAACCACGGAAAAGATAATGAAATAGCATCAGTTTCTGACTGGGACGTTCTTCGATTCACTACCCTACACCTAGAAAAACAAATGGACTGGACAATCCAAACCATTAAACGAAAAATTGATAGGCTTGGGGGGCTATATTTTGTTCAAGAAGATACCTATCGCTATGTTTCGCCTAAGGATAACCAGCTAACTATCTTCTGAAATGATTATGCTGAATTTTGCTTTTTTGCGAAGCACCATAAACTTACTATCTTTGGTATATTAATTATACACAAAACTCTAATGAAAAAACTCTTTTTCCCAGTTGTTTGTATTTTGCTTTCTGGCTGTGCGGTGGCTCAAAATGCCGAAAAATACGCCAATACTATTTTGGCAGATGACCTCAAAAAACACCTTAGCGTTATTGCCCATGATAGCCTAGAAGGCCGAGATACAGGCTCGGAAGGCCAACGCAAGGCCGCTCGATATATCATTAATCACTTTAAAACCCTAGGATTAAAGGCCATTGGCGACAACGGCACCTACCTACAAGCCGTGCCTTTGATGAGGAGAGGTTTGAGCGAGGCTTATTTCAAAATTGGCGATAGCAAGAAGGAAAACCTCAAAGATTTTTTCTTGAATGGTTCGGGTAATATTTCTCAAGAAAGTACGATTGAAGTAGTTTATGCGGGCTATGGCATTGAAAGCGATACTTATAACAGCTATAAAGATTTGGACGTAAAAGACAAAGGCGTGCTGATACTGACGGGCGAACCCAAAGGTACAAACGGGAATTATCTTGTGAGCGGTACAGACAAATCGTCGGTGTGGTCGTTGAGTAGTGCCGACCTTAAAAAACGTGATTTGGCACGTGCCAAGGGAGCAAAATTTGTGCTGATGGTGTCGGATAAGTCGGACGAAGAAAACGAAAAAACGTATAGTCGAATGAGGTCGTTTGCTCCAAGAATGAACAGAATGGTGTTTAAAGATGCCAAAAATCCTGCTTCGGCTATGATTGGGATTACACTTACCCAAAAAACGGCCAAAGAATATTTAGGCACAGACAATGAAGGATTGAAAGGTTTTTTGGCTGGAAATATGAATAATATCAAGCCCAAGGCTTTGAACATCAAGGTAGATTTTAAGGAAGAGGACGTAAATACGAGTAATGTTTTGGGCTTTTTGGAAGGCACAGACAAGAAAGACGAAGTACTGGTGATTTCGGCACATTACGACCACATCGGAATTTCGGCAGATGGGCAAATCAATAACGGAGCCAACGACGATGGCTCTGGAACGGTGTCAATAATGGAACTAGCAGAAGCATTTGCTAGAGCCAAAGCCGAAGGCAATGGCCCAAGAAGAAGTATTTTGTTTTTGACGGTAACGGGCGAAGAAAAAGGGCTTCTTGGTTCGGAATATTATGTAAATCACCCTATTATTCCTATCGAAAAAACAGTTGTAGATTTAAACGTGGATATGGTGGGCCGCACTGATGCTGACCATGAAGGCAAGGCCGATTATATTTATATCATTGGGTCGGACAAACTGTCGTCTGAACTTCATGCCATTGGCGAGGATATGAACAAAAAACACGTGAACCTTGACCTCGACTATAGATTTAATGACCCCAAAGACCCTAACCGTTTTTATTACCGTTCGGACCATTATAATTTTGCTGTTAAAAAGATTCCGATTGCGTTTTATTTCAATGGCGTGCATGCCGACTATCACAAGCCGACCGACGACATCGAAAAAATAGAGTTTGAAAAAGCGGCCAAGGCCGTAAGGTTGGTGTTTTATACAGCTTGGGAAATTGCCAACCGAGACAATCGCATTGTGGTTGATAGCAACAAGCCCTAATCCAAAACATTACCTTGAAATCATAAAAAAACTGCCAGTACGATACTGGCAGTTTTTTTTGTGGGGTTTCGATTAGAGCTTTAAGCAGATTGATAATAGCATTGCGGCTACCTCTAACTTAAAAAATTGCATAGAAAAACCGCATTAATCTTTAATAGAAGTGTTACTCGTTACGATAGAGTTATCGTGTTTTCTTTGGTATCAATGCAGAATTTTGAGCCTTCTAAAAAGTCAAGCCCAAGAAGCCCGTTATAGTCTGAAAAGATGCCATGGGCTAAGAAGTCGTAAACTTGGATTTGGAACTTTTCCTTTGTCAAACCAAGTGATACGAATGTGTCGATTTCAAAAACTTCGGTTTCAATTATCCCGTTTGCGGTCTCAATTTCAACTGTCCCAATACTATCTTTTAGGTCGTGTCCAAGCAAGTACAAAGCATTACTATCAATGGTTGTATTTGTTGCACCTGTGTCGAAAATCATTTTCAGTTCATACTTATTATCGATTTCAATGTTCACGAGTATAAGTCCACTATCAGGCTCTCGTTTAAACTTATAGGTCATTTTATAATTCGATTAAAAATGCCTGTAATCTTTCTAATAGGTCTAAAAGTACCTGTATAAACTAAAGTTATTTTATCAAAGTTTGAAGTTTTTTCTCGGCCAATGTAACAAACTTCTTTTTTGTCCTTGCTATGAAACAAAGGAATACCCGAAATAACGTCAATCTTACTATCGTCCATAACTGGATTACCAAGTAAAACCCATTCGTCTGGATATAAGGCTTTTATGTCTGCAATATTTGTTATTTGTTCCATATTTAGTCTCAATCTTTTGTGAAAATTTACGTATTTTAGCTGTTACTTACAAGTTAGCTAGGTGTATTACCGCATTTATGCCAACTAATACAATTCCAGTATTAGTTTTTGCTTTCTTTCAATACCATGTCTATGGTTATGGCAGTGGCCACAATGATAATCTTATTTTTGTTTTCAGTTACGGCGGGGTCTATCGAAACATTGTATTTGTCGGCACTGGTAAAGATTTCTTGCATAGCCCCTGCCCATTTTTTATCAATTGTGCCTATGGTGTTGCCGTTGTCA
>JAYWHL010000562.1:0-6314 GCA_043777715.1 Cytophagaceae bacterium
GCCACAACAACTGCACCTTTTTTAGTACCTGCGGGGCGTTCGGGAAAGTAAAGACTTCGGAAAGTAACCACCCAAGCATAGCTTTGGGTAGGATATAGGGCCTCTCGGTATCGACCGTCCCACTTGATATTGGGGTCGTCGGACACAAAAACTACCTCGCCCCAGCGGTTATATACTTTTATTTCAAAGTCGGAAATATGTGCCGTAAAAACATCCATGGCGTCGTTTAGGCCATCGCCATTGGGCGTAAAAATTTCGGGAACAACAATCCTCGGTTCGCATTTATTTACAACCGTTATGGGCAAAACCGTTGGGCAATCGTCTTCACTTCTTACGGTTACGGTATAAACGCCATCTTTACTGACTGTAATTCTTCGGGTTTTTTCGCCATTGGGCTGCCAGTTATACGTCCAGCCTTTACTTTGGCCAGGGTCTAAAACTGCCGTTGCCCCTTCTATTACACAAAGCGTTAGGTCGGATTTTACGTTAAATAATGTCGGATTTTGGCCGATAATTATCGAAATCGTATCTCTCGACTGGCACGTGCCTAGCGTTACGGTAAGTACATATTTACCCGAAGACAGTGGTTGAATAAATGTTGTACTTTCGCCACTCGACCATTTATAACTAGCATTCGGAATTTCGGGGGCATTGATTCGTTTGGGGCTATCTTCGCACCAAAAATCGCTTGGAGGCAAGAGGTTTTGTGGAGGCGACGGCAGCACGGTAATCGTTTTTGTACCTTTTCCTTCACAATTAAACAGAGAAACGGTGTAGGTAAGTACCTGATTACCAGTAAGAAGAGGCGATGGTACAAAAACTCCAGTTTTGCTAATGCCATTACCCGACCATTCGCCACCCGCAGGACTTCCTGATAGCGACAGGGCTTGGGCATTGCCACAAACGGTTTGAGGATTCCCCACATTAACCACAGGAATCGGGTTTACTTTTACTGTTACTTGACTTACTGATATACATTGGGCTTTGGTAGAGTTTGAAACCGTAACTCGGTAAGTACCAGGTGTTTTTACAGTAATTTTTTGAGTTTTTTCGCCTGAATCCCATTGAAAAGTATTACCTTTTGTGCCAGCATCTAGCACTACTTCTTGGCCTTGGCACAAGGTTTTGTCGCCACCCAAATTAACTAAATCGGGCGGAAAAATACCTACTACAATACCCGAACGAGCCAACTGACAACCGTCTTTATCGGCCAAAATAAGGTTATAAACCCCAGGCACAAGGTCTTTGATGAGTCCTCCGATGGTTGTACTGTTGGGTAAAAGTAGGTCGGTGTATGGCCCTTCTCGCTTGAATGTGGGGTCGTTTACCTTCGTTAGTACATAAGTGGCAGGGGCAGCGGCGGTATTGAAAACCGCAATTCTGATTTGTCCATCTTTCAAACTTTCGCAAGAGGCGGGATTCCCCGATATTGCTTGCAAATTAATGGGTACTACCAAGGCATTGATGCTATAATTGGCCGTGGTGTCGCAAGCTAGGCTGCTTCTTATCCTTACGCTATAATTGCCAATACCCAAGCCAGTAAGGTCGGTTCCTGTTTGGCCGAGGTCTTGGCCGTTTTTAAACCACTTAAAACTATAATTATCAACGGGTAAAAATCCTGAAAGTTTGATAGTGCCTGTGTTGGCCCCACACGAAGCCGTGGGTGTTTGCACAACCGTCCAGTTGGCTTTGGGTTTGGCCGTTACCCTTACGGAATCTATACTTTTACAGCCTTGGGCATCGGTGGCGGTTACTTTATATTTCCCCATACTGCTTACAGAAATCACTTGCGTATTAGCTCCGTTGCTCCAGTTATAAGACACAAAACCCGTTCCAGCATTCAGCACCAAACTTGTGCCTGTGCAAAGGCTTTGAAGCGAATCGCCAAGGGCCAAGGGTAGTGGGATTCTTAGCCTTACTCTTATGGTATCGGCTGCCAAGCATTCGTCTATGGCTGTAACTACCACATAAGTGCCTGATTTTGTTACGGTTAGGGTTGGTTTTATAGCCGAAAATATTGGTCTATTGTCTTGAAACCAATAATATTCGCTAAGAGGGGTACGGTCTTTGGCATCAAGTATAACGCTTTTTTTACATTCGTCAATGTCTTTGCCAAGGTCAGCAATGGGCGATGGCTTGATGGTTAATTGTTGAATGATGAGGGTATCTTTACAATCGTTTTTGATATACAAAGCCACTCGATAAGTAGCAGGTCTTGGGTATTTATACGAAGTTTGGGTTTGTTTAGAAGGTGCCGAAAACCCTCCCAATCCTACAATAATTGAAGCGTATGGAAACTGAACGCCTGGCACACGAGGCAGTTGAGAAATATCAGGCCCTTTGTAGTCATAGTTCCAGCGATAGGTTTCGTTTCGTTTTTCGCACCAAGGCCCAGCTTGAAGTTTGGTTACATCGGCAGCACAAGTGTCTGATACACTAATGCCTGGCCCAGAACTATTTTCAATCTCATTTTGTACCATGTTGGGCAAACCTAATTGGCTGGTTTTCCCCCCAAGATTCAGTCCTTTTTCGATATAATTTATTTGTCTTTTGCTAATACCATTGGGATTATTAATCACGCCCAAGGTTGGTTTTCCTTTGAGAGCTACATAAATTTTACCGTCGGGGGCATACTGCAACGCCCCATAAATTACAGACGTTGTACTATCTATCGTAATACGAGATTGAGCAATAATCAGCGAATCTTTGGTTTGTAAATCATATTGAAGCAAGAGCGAGGCAATGCCCTTGGCCGAATCGCCCTGCATACTTACATACACCTTTTTCCCGTCTTCAGAAAACTCAAGCCCATACGCTTTGGGGGGTGCAGGGCCGAGATTTATGACAATTTTTCCACTAATTGCCCCTGTGGTATCGGTATAGTCATAGATTTCTAAAATATTATTTGGTGGCCCAGGCACAATAACACCCATACGCTTGGCATTGGTCGATATTTTCATTTGACCCTCGCCACTATTGGGCGTGGTTTGGGGCGTGCTTAATGGATAGTTTTTGCTTGGTGCAATACCCTGTTTGGTCAGATTAAAACTTCGGATATTGCCCGTCTTGTAGTCATGTGTTACGATATAATAGCTAGAGTCCTTGGTATTTTTTACAGCCGTAAGTCGCTCAGTAGAAGGCGAATAGAGCGGAATGTTCAAGGCCGTAACTTCGCCTTTACCACCGTTCAAACGCATATCTACTATGCTATAACTAAGCACGTGGGTGCTATCGTTGATGTCTTGGGTTGTAAAAATATAATAGATAAACTCACAACTCTTACAGCCTGGTTGCTGAATGATAATGGCGGCTTGGGTGGCGTTTTTGTTTCCTGCAAGGGTGGTATCAGCGGGATTTTTCTTATCTCGGATTCGCATGGCTTTGCCTGTTCGGTCAAAAACCGTGATGCCATCGGTATAAAACTGGAGCTTTCCTTTTTTATCGGTATAAACCGACGTGCCTTCGGGCGTATTGGTTTTACCATTGGTAATTGGCTTGGCATCTTGTCCCGCAAACTCAATACCCGCACCGTTGCCAAAATACCAGTATTGCTTGGGTGGAGGCAATTGTTCGGCACAGATAATAACATTGATTTTGGCCGAAACCGCACAACCCGTTAGGGAGTCGGTAACGGTAACGGAATGACAACCCGAACTATCCACCTTGAGCGTTCGGAGGGTATCTGCCCCAGCATTTGGATACCAAGAATATTGGAGTTTAAGGCTGGCGGGCGGACTGCCAAAATCTTTATAGGGGTCTAAAATGAGTTTGCCTCGTTCGGTTTCACAGATGGTAGTATCGGATTTGCCACCAAAAAACTGTACTGGAGGGGGCAGGGGGAAGATACTTACCGAAACCGAATCTTTAAGGATTTTCCCCGATTTTAACGTAGCCGTTAGCCTTACGGTATAATCCCCTCTGTTTTGATATAAATGCCGAGGGTCTTGCTTGGCAGCGGTATTGTTTTTGCCAGCCATGGGTTCGCCAAAATTCCAAGCCCAAGATTTTACATCAGCGGGTGTTGCTCCTGTTAAAACACCTTTGAAATTGGTAGAATCTCCGCCACATTGCTGGTCAGCGGCACACCTACGCCCCGTTACATCTATTTTTACTTGTTGGGCATTAGCCAACACAGCAATAAAAAGACTCAAGAAAAGTAAGCATCTAAACAACATAAAAACCTATTTTTGAATTAATCAACCACAATTATCGTACCCAATTTATGAACAACTTCCACTAAAGCTAAACGAAATTACCAACTACAAATTTTATGAAATTAACCTTATTATCACGTAATTTAATTTGTTTGATAGAAATACTTTGGTTTTGGTTTAAATTTGAGGGTAAAACCTCTACAATGATAACAAAAACGAAAGCAAGCAGAAACAGAACCCTAACCCTTGACCCCGCCCAAAGCCTTTTGTTATCAGAACAATTGCTAAGGCCGAGTAGTTTAGAAAATTCTAAGATTGAGACTATTCTCAACAAAACCATCTGTGGAGATTTGCTAGAAGTAGTAGAATTATTACCCAAAAATTTTGCCGACCTCATCATCATCGACCCGCCTTATAATCTTTTTAAAAACTATAATGGCTTCAAATTCAAATCGTTAAGTAACGAGGCATACCTCGATTATCTACGGTCTTGGTTTGTAAAGGTTTGCGAATTATTAAAACCCAATGGCTCGCTATACCTCTGTGGCGACTGGAAATGTACCTCGGCTTTGCAGGAGGTAATGGCCGAAAACCTCACGGTACTCAATCGGATAACATGGCAGCGAGAAAAAGGCCGTGGGGCAGCCAATAATTGGAAAAACGGCATGGAAGATATTTGGTTTGGTGTAAAAAACCCCAACGATTATTTTTTTGATGTAGAAGCTGTAAAAATGAAACGAAGGGTGATGGCCCCTTACAAAATAGACGGCAAACCCAAAGACTGGGAGGCATCGAAAGAAGGGAATTTTAGGCTAACCCACCCCTCCAATTTTTGGGACGACATCAGTATTCCGTATTGGTCGATGCCCGAAAACACCGACCACCCCACCCAAAAGCCTGAAAAATTGATTGCTAAACTCATTCTGGCCAGTTGCCCACAAGGCGGCGTGGTATTTGACCCTTTTTTGGGGTCGGGTACTAGTTCGGTTGTAGCCAAAAAACTAGGTCGGAATTATTGTGGTGTAGAACTCAATGAGGAGTATGCCTGTTTGGCCGAAAAACGCCTAGAACTTGCCCAAAACATTACAAGCATTCAAGGATATTCGGACGGGATTTTTTGGGAAAGAAATACGCTTAACGCCCAAAAAATGAGTAAGAAAGTTTGAAATAAGAAGCTATCAAATTGATATACAAGTGATTATGGATTTTATAAGACTGAATGTCCAGTACTCAACCCTTCTCAAAACTCAAAGGTAAGATTCCCCCAAAAGCTCTGATAGTCTCCCTCTGGATTGTTTTCAAGCGAAATCATCTGAACCGAACTTATCATCCAGTAGCCTTTTTGGTCTAACAAAAATGTCATTTCTCCCTTATCGTTTGTTCTAAATTTTTGGTGGCGAGTTTTGGTAGTTGGGGTTTTGTTCCAAGCCACAACCATTTTATCAACAAGGGGCTTGCCTTCAAAAAGTAGCTTAATGGTCAGTTTATCTCCAATTTTCAAGAAGTAAGGATTCTGCATAGGAATAATTTCTAGGGGCATTCCCGTATTTTGCTTGAAAACATCGTCAGATTTTGCCCCAACCTGAATCAACGTTTTGGCACATCGGCGATAAAACTCTTTTGAGGGCTTGCCTAATTCTCCCTTTTTTTCTCGTAGTGCATAGATATTATCAATACCATCGTCTTTGAGATATTCATTGAATTTTTGAGCTTCTAGGGCTATAAACGAATTTTTGGTTTGTAATGCCAAAAGATGAGAACCTTCGTTTTTGAACTTTAGGGTAATGTCGTTGGTATCACTTTTGATAGATAATTCGGTTAAGTCAATCTGTTTTTTGGCATAGAAATGGCTTATTTTGAGGGTCTTATCTTTTTTTCTTTTCCATAAATCTCCCATAAAATCCTCTCCAACATAAAAAGTCAGGGCAAGCGAGTCATTCATTTTTAGTCTAAACTTACTCGGCATCAACCAAAATTCGTGGGCTAAAAGAAACGCACTACTCAAAAAAGTAGCCAACAATAACAATACTTTTCTCTTCATTATTTAACTTGATTAAAATTGACTTCTGATAAATACAAGATGAACCACAAAGAACACAAAGGGCTGATATTCAGTTTTTTATAAACGGTTTATTACTTTTAGGCTTAGTGCTGGACAAT
>JAYWHL010000563.1:0-2286 GCA_043777715.1 Cytophagaceae bacterium
CAGGAGCAGCTTGGGCTGGCATTTGAGCTGGTTTTACTCTTGCCGTTTTTGGTTTCGCTGGAGCCGCTTCTTGAGCGAAAGAAGTCGCGAAAACCGCGAATGTGGCAGCAGCCAATAAGATTACTTTTTTCATAAGAACTTTAAAATCGTTAAAAATGTGAAAAAATTGTAGTTCCAATACGGGAACTGTTTGATTTAAGACGCCAAAATTAATAATCTGCGTCAAATCTTTGTCTGGTTTAAGAATTATTTAACTTACACGATGTTTGCAGAATTTCGAGATTTGACAACTTTCAAAAAGTTGTCAAATCTAAAATCTTCTTTTTCTGTTCTTTTTCAAAATACTTACACCATTGGCTCAGTTCGCATTGGCTACATTTTGGGCTACGGGCCACACACACGTAGCGGCCATGCAAAATAAGCCAGTGGTGTGCCTTGGGTACTAGAGCCTTGGGGATATGCCGCATTAAGCCCTTTTCTACGGCCAAGGGTGTTGTGGCGGTATTGGGTACTAAGCCAAGCCTTCGAGAAGTTCTAAAAACGTGCGTATCCACCGCCATTGCTGGTTGGTTAAAAATAACCGAGACGATAACATTGGCGGTTTTGCGACCAACGCCAGGCATTTTTTGAAGGTCGTCTATGTTGGCTGGCACTTCCGAGCCAAAATCATTAACCAAAATTTTGGCCATTCCTAACAAATGTTTTGCCTTGTTGTTTGGATACGACACACTACGAATATACTTAAAAACCTCCTCAAAATCGCTTTCAGCTAGGGTTTCGGGCGTTGGAAAACGTTGGAACAAGGCTGGTGTTACTTGATTGATGCGTTTGTCGGTGCATTGAGCCGACAGGATAACCGCCACCAAAAGTTCGTAAGGATTTTGATAGGCCAGTTCTGTTTCAACGATGGGGTGTTTTTCGCTAAAGTAAGCCAACAAAGCAGCATAGCGTTCTTTTTTGAGCATTTTATTGATTTTTTATCCTTTGATATTGCTAATAAATGCCTTGGTATCGGCCTCAAAATCGGTCGAATTTTCTAACATTTTGATATAAGCACTCCCAATAATTGCTCCTTTGGCGTGTTTACAGGCTTTCTCAAAGGTTTCGTTGTCCGAAATTCCAAAGCCAATGAGTCTAGGATTTTTGAGGTTCATGGCGTTTATTCTTTCAAAATACGATTCCTGAACGTCCGAAATACCAGATTTTGCCCCCGTTACGCTCGCCGAAGATACCATATAAATAAAACCCGAGGTTACGTCGTCTATCAACCGAATACGAGCATCAATGGTTTGGGGCGAAATCAGAAAGATGTTCAAGAGACCATATCGTTCAAAAATTTCTTTGAACTCATCTACATAAATACTCAAAGGAATATCAGGCAAAATAACACCATCAACGCCTATCTCTTGGCATTTTTTACAAAAATTCTCTACCCCAAATTGCATCACTGGATTGATATAACCCATCAATAACACGGGAACGGTAATGGTTTTTCGCATATCTTGCAATTGCTCAAACAATAACTTTAGGGTCATGCCATTGTCCAAGGCTTGCTGGTTGGCTTTCTGAATGGTCTCGCCGTCGGCCACGGGGTCGGAATAGGGCATTCCTATTTCTATTAAATCGGCACCACCGTTTTCAAGTGCATTTAGTACGGACATCGTATCGTTCAACTGCGGAAAACCTGCCGTAAAATATAGATTGAGTAGTTTTTTTGTATTGCCGTCAAAGCATTGAATAATCCGATTTTCCATATTTTTGAATCTAATATTGATTAATTGTTGGTTTTTACTGTCAAGGTCTGTATGCCACAAAACTTCCAGTCTCCTATCTCCAGTCTCCTAACTCCAGTCTCCAGTCTCCTATTTCCAGTCTCCTAACTCCAGTCTCCTAACTCCTGCCTCCTATCTCCTGCCTCCTATCTCCAGTCTCCTATCTCCAGTCTCCTATCTCCAGCCTCCTGCCTCCAGTCTCCTAACTCCAGTCTCCTAACTCCTATCTCCTGCCTCCTAAAAACACCTTATCCCCCAAAATACGATTTACCTATGCCTTCGGGTTTTGGTTTTATTACAGGAATATAGTCGGCGGTGTAATGTACTTCGTAGTGTTGGTTTTCGGTGGCATCATCTCCCTCTTCAAAGTACTCAAACAAGCGTTTTTCTTTTATCATCATCGATACCTCTAGCGGCACGAAGGCTTCCCAACCTACTTGATGTTGTTTTATCATGGCCAGTACATTATCCGAAATAATGTGCATGTGTTCGGCATGAAATTCTTTGATGTCTT
>JAYWHL010000564.1:0-2286 GCA_043777715.1 Cytophagaceae bacterium
ATATGCCCAAGTACGATTATAAATCCACCCCAAAGTACGGCCTTGCGATAGCCCAAAAATTTATCGGCAAGATACCCTCCCAGAATTGAAGATAAATAAATAGTGGATAAATAAGTGCCATAAAGGCTACTGGCATCGGCACGAGACCAACCCTGGCCGCCCGTTTCTACTTTGTCCACAAGGTACAAAACCAACAAGGCTCTCATGCCATAAAAACTAAATCGCTCCCACATTTCGGTAGCAAAAAGAAGATAAAGACTATTGGGGTGTTTGTTTTTCATTAAAACTTATTTAGAGGATTATAAATTAATCCGAATATACGCTTTCTTTGCTTTTAATTCAAAAAATTAGACCTGATATTCAAACGCCATGTTAGCTCAATTGCTCCAAAAGTACCCAAATTTCTATCCAGTTGTGCCTTTTGATTGGCAATCAGATAATTTTTTGGTACTAGATTTCACAGAAAATAATACTGAACTCAAAACAGTTAATTTACTTGATACTGAACAATTTAACAATTATATCTCCCAAAAACTACAAGAAAATAAAGCGAAAGTTGGTGTTGGAGGGTATAACGAAAATCGCTTTATCTATAACAGAAGCGAACACTTTCAACAAGAAAATGAGCCTAGGAGTATTCATTTAGGAATTGATATTTGGGCAATAGCAGGTACAGAAATTTGTAGCCCTTTAGACGGAATTGTTCATTCGTTTCAAAACAACGAAACCTTTGGCGACTATGGGCCAACTATTATTTTAGAACATGAAATACAAAACCAAAAGTTTTATACTTTATATGGGCATTTAAGTTTGGAATCTTTGGAGGGAAAGTCGGTAGGACAGAAAATAGAAAAAGGCCAAATTTTTGCAAGTTTTGGTAATTTTCCAATCAACGGCAACTGGCCACCACATTTACATTTTCAAATTGTTGAAAACATTGAACAAAATTTTGGCGATTATCCAGGCGTTTGTACCATTTCTAAAAGAGATTATTTCCTAAAAAATTGCCCCAACCCAAACTTGATATTAAGAATCTTGAATATTTAGATAATTTAAAATGCTGAAAATCAGTAATTTACAATAGTTTTATTTCTTTTTAAAAAATAACCATTTGATTTTCAGGCACTAATGCTTTGACTATATCTACGAATTAAAAACCACAGAATTACAAGTATCTGATTAACTGAAATTTAACTGAAAAACGAATACCTAAATAGTTACCTTTAAAAATTTTCTCAAAGTTTAGCAAACTTTACTAGAACCTAAGAAAACAAATACCCTTAAAAAATCATGAAAATAGATTTACGTTCGGATACAGTTACAGTACCTAGTTTGGCCATGAAACAGGCAATGTTTGAGGCTTCAGTGGGCGACGATGTTTTGGGAGACGATCCTACTGTGATTGCCCTTGAACATAAAGCGGCACAACTTTTTGGTATGGAAGCCGCTCTATTTTGTGCATCAGGGACAATGACAAATCAGATAGCCATAAAAGCCCATACCAAACCTGCCGACGAAATAATTTGCGATAAATTCGCCCATATCTACTTGTATGAAGGTGGCGGAATGATGGCTAATTCGATGGTTTCTCCAAAGTTGATTGACGGCAATAAGGGACGAATTACGGCTCAACAAGTGCTGCAAAGTATTAGCCCTGATGATGTCCATGCCCCGTTTACAAGGGTTGTAGCTTTAGAAAACACTATGAATAAAGGTGGGGGGAGTATCTATGATTTTGAAGAAATAAAAGCCATTAAAAAAGTTTGTGTTGAAAACAACTTGATACTACACCTAGACGGAGCAAGGATTTTTAATGCCTTGGTTGAAACCCAAGAAACAGCCTTGGACTATGGCCAAGTATTTGATTCAATTTCGATATGTTTGTCTAAAGGTTTGGGTTGCCCAGTCGGTTCAATCCTTTTGGGGTCTAAATCTTTCATAAAAGAAGCAAAACGGATACGTAAACGCATGGGTGGAGGCTGGCGACAAGCTGGTTTTTTGGCGGCTGCTGGCATCTATGCTTTGGATAATAACATAAACAGACTCAAAGAAGATCATCAAAGAGCCAAAAAAATTGGAGAAATTGTAGGAAAACTTTCAAATGTAATTGAGGTTTTTCCAATCCAAACCAATATCGTAATAGCAAGATTAGCAAGCCCCACAGCCAACGATTACGTAAAACATTTAGCAAATTTGGGTATTGGTGCCGTAACCTTCGGACCCGATTTAATACGATTTGTAACCCACCTTGACTTTACAGACCAACACCTATCAATGTTTGAAGAA
>JAYWHL010000565.1:0-2284 GCA_043777715.1 Cytophagaceae bacterium
GCTACCAAGTTTGATAGTATCGCCGTTGGCGATAGTGCAAGGGTAACATTTACATTGATTGGAAATCAGATTGGGAAAATAACCAACCGAGCCGAAATCACGAAAAGCGACCAAAAAGACCCTGACTCTACGCCAAACAATGGCCTTGAAAATGGCGAAGACGATACCTCGTTGGCATCGGTAAACATTGTATCGCCCGACCCGCTTGGAGATAATGCCATCGGTTTGGCCAAATATGTCAGTAATTTTACAAGACTTAAAGACGCTTCTTATGACGTTGAATATCGCTTTGTGTTGAAAAACTATGGAAAAACCAAGGTCGATTCTATCCAGATATTAGATTCATTAGAAAACGTTTTTCCTAGAAATGTAATTTATAAAATAGTGAATATCAAGGGTAGTAGCCAAGGAAAACTAAAAGTAAACCCAAGGTATGACGGACTAAATGAGCCAAATTTATTGGAACGTTTGAACGGAGGTTCATTGGCCGCTGGGGCAAGCGATACCATCAGTTTTGTTATCAATATTGTAGCGGATAGCCAAATAGCCCCGTTCCTCAATAGTGCCACAGCCACGGCCAAGGTAAACGGACAAATCATAAGTGATGTGTCGGTTGATGGCAAAGACCCCGATGCCAATGGCGACGGCAACCCCGCCGAAGCAGGCTCTACACCTTTGTTTATTTTGGGTTTAACCTCCAATCTGTTTATTCCCGAAGGGTTTTCGCCCAACGGAGACGGTATCAATGATAAGTTTGTGATTCAGAATCTTGAAAACGAAGTTACAGCCCATCTGAAAATTTATAGCAATTGGGGTTTATTGGTATTTGAACAAGAAAACTACAAAAACGATTGGGACGGTACGGCTAATGTGGGTACGCAGTTATCGGTTTTGGGCAAAGCGGGCTTACCCATGGGTACTTATTTCTATTCTATAAAACTCTCCGACAATAGGGTATTTATTAGGCACCTGACCATAAGTTACTAAAACCAAAAAGCCTCTGATAATCAGGTAAACTGGGAAAGTGATAATTCAATTCTAAAAGGAGAATATGACATTAGTTATATTCTCCTTTTAGAATTTGGCATACATTTAAGGGTTTTCTAAGTTATGCTATCGGCACACCCAAAAGTATAGTTTATGAATGCCGTTATCTAAATTAATGGCATCGTACCTAGGGTAAAACGTCTATCATCGAATCCTCTTGTATTTGCAAATAACTTGATTTTAAGTATCTTTACTTCATGGAAGCATTATACACAGACGACCAAATATTTATACCGATAATCTCGGATTATGGGCGGTTCGCCGCTGCGATTTAAAGCCACTTTTGGTAATGAAACAAATACATTATTCTTACGTAGGGCATTGCAAGCCCTTATCAAGTCAGAAGTACCCATCGAAGAAGTCAAATTTGATAAAAATACCTTCGAAGGTATTACCCAAGACGGAAGAAGTGGGATTTTTGACTTAGCTTGTACTGACAAGAAGGGTAACCATTTCATCGTAGAAATGCAATACGGAGAAGCCCCAAGTTTTATTCAACGTATGAAATTTTATGCTTTGCACAAATTTAACGCAATAGTTAAAAAAGGCAAATTTGACTATTCGACACTTGCGAAGATTTACTGCGTAGGTATTTTGGCAAATAATATCAATCCGTACAAGGATTATCATTGCGTTTCAAATTTAAGAAACGAACAAAGCGAACTAATTGACGACCAAATGTCGTTCGTTACAGTAGAACTTGATAAATTCACATTGCAAGAGGCTGATTGTCAAACAGATTTACAAAAACTGATTTATACAATGAAAATGATACATACCGTTACAAAACCGATACAATTTCCTCAATTTTGGAATGAAGAATGGCTTAAAGTTGCTATCAATGAATTAGACAGTCGCAGAATGACACCTGACGAGAAAGCATCATTGGAGATTTTGATTGCGAGAAACGCTGAGGCAGTTAATAAAGAAAAGAGACAACTTCAAAAATCAGTTTCAAACCTTTTAAGTCTTAACTTATTAACTATTGAACAAATTGCGACATCATTAGGCACTTCAGTGGACTTTGTTAAATCCGTTCAACAACAACTTTCGTTAAACTAACATTTTGCAGACTTTCACTTATATGCACTCGACTAGCAAAAAACTATCGTCGAGAAAATTGGGACTTAGATTACTTGAATTAGATAACGACATTAATAAATGATACGGGTATGCGTGGCACGCCTATACTATTATGATAACAAGGCGTGCCACGCATCATTATCAACAAAATATT
>JAYWHL010000566.1:0-6306 GCA_043777715.1 Cytophagaceae bacterium
CTGTCGGCTTTTTCCTTGGCTTATGGCGGTTTTGAAATTCCTACGGGTATGATGGTAGATAAAATTGGCCCAAAACGTACGTTGTTTCGTATCGTAATTTGGTGGTCTATTTTTACCATTCTTACGGGCTTTGCTTCGGGTTTTTATTTTTTGCTCATCACTCGGTTTTTGTTTGGTGCGGGCGAGGCTGGGGCTTTTCCTACGATTTCGGTGGCCATTGCCCGTTGGTTTCCTGATTTTGAGCGAGGCCGTATTCAGTCGGTGGTTTGGATGGGTAGCCGCATGGGCGGTGCTTTAGCCCCTATTTCTTCAATTTGGTTGGCCGACCAGTTTGGCTGGCGTGGCGTGTTTTATATTTTTGGTACGTTGGGGCTAGTTTGGGCTTTGGGCTGGTGGTTTTGGTTTAAGGACGAACCCCGTGAAATGAAAAACATATCCCTTGCCGAAGTAGCCGAAATAGAAGAACACCGTTCTATCAAAAAGGTTTCGCATTCTATTTTACCTTGGAAAACCGTCTTGAAAAATCCTAATCTTTGGGCCCTGATGGGTATGTACCATTGTTTGTTGTATGGGGCTTATTTTTATATGTCGTGGATGCCCAAATATCTACAAAAAGGCCGTGGAATACCCAAAGAAGACCTCGCTTGGATGATTTCCCTGCCTTTTGTGTTAGGCATGGCGGGTTGTTTGGTAGGTGGTTTTGCATCAGACTATTTCGTAAAAAAACGTGGCTTAACCTTTGGCCGTAGGTACGTAGGCATGGTGGGTTTGGTAATGGCAGGGCTTTGTATGATTGCAGGTTCTTATACCGAAGATACCAGTGTAGCCATTGTTTTACTGGGACTAGGGCTTGCCTTCAAAGATTTTACCTTGCCTGTATCGTGGTCGGCGGCTACTGACATTGGCGGTAAATTTGCTGGCTCGGTTTCGGGTACGATGGGCATGGCGGGGCAGTTGGGTTCGGCCATTATGGCCACGGCCTTTGGCTTTATTTTAGAAGCCACGGGCAGTTACGAACTCCCCGTACGAATCATCGGCTGTATCGTTATCATGGGAGGCTTGTTATGGTTTAAGATAGATGCCTCCCAAAAATTGGTACTCGAAGATTAAAATTTTCTGGTTTGATAACAATTTTTGTGGTAGGGGCGAGCCTTTTCCGTGGTTGATGGCTCACCAAACACCTTTGCGAAAGCAATATTCATAGATAAATCTCTGTGTTATGCTATATTTTGTAAAATTGTCCAGCACTCAGTTAGATTGCACTATTAATGTCGTAATTATTTGTATATCAAGCATATACCGAGTGTAGGCCAGCACAACCAATTGCCAAAAGCTACTTGCTTATGCCCAACCTTATTTTATTATTGCTTTGTTTGCTGATAGGAATTTTACTCCAAAACGTAAGTACTTTTCCTAAAAATGCTCATTTGGTACTTAATTCTTTTATTATTTATGTTTGTTTGCCAGCCCTAACTTTGGTGCATACCACCCAAATCAGGTTTCAAAGTAGTCAGATTTTACCTGTGCTTGTGCCGTATTTGTTGTATGTGGGTTCGGCTTTATTTTTCGGAATTTTATCTCCCAAACTAGGTTTCGACCGTGGTACAACGGGGGCTTTGACCATCACGGCGGGTATCAGTAGTGTATCGTTTGTGGGATTTCCTATTTTTGAAATGTTGTATGGCCATGCGGGTTTACAATTAGGTATTTTAATGAGCCAAGCGGGTTCGTTTGTGGTTTGTGGCACTTTGGGCATTGTTACGGCCTCTTATTATTCATCGTCAGAGCCTTCTTTGAGTAAAATGATAAAAGGCATTTTTAGTTTTCCGCCTTTTATTGCTTTTTGCTTGGCATTGATTATCAACGTTTTAGGGTATCCATTACCAAAACCGATGATGCAATTATTAGAAAAAATCGGTAGTCCATTTAGTATTATCGCCTTGGTGTCGGTGGGTTTACAAATCAGTTTTAAGTGGAAAGCCCTGCCCCTCAAACCATTGCTCTGGGGCTTGGGTTACAAACTGGTGCTTGCCCCCATTTTTATTTATGTTTTGTATGTGTTGATACTCGGCCAGCACAATCAATTAGGCCAATTGTGTGTGTTGGCAGCGGGTATTGGCTCTATGAACACCGCCACCATCATTGCCATTAACCATAATCTTAATCCAAAATTAGCCAGTTTGATGGTCGGTATTGGTATTCCTTTGTCGTTAGGCACACTTATTATTATTTATTTTTTAATACACTAACTTCTTGATTTTCAATGAAAAAACTCTTTACCAACCTTACCTTTTGGGTACTCACTGCCATCACTTGCGGTGTTTTATTAGGCCATTACAGGCCAGACATCGCCCTGATGACTGTCATCGACAAAGGCTTTAAGGTCAGTTTGTGGATTTCGGAATTTGAAATAAAAACCACACTTTCAGAATTTTTAAGCAGTTTTTTTATCAGTATCGTCAAACTGTTTATTTGTCCAATTATTTTCTTGACCATCACCCTCGGCATTGTTAGCATGGGCGACCTCAAGAAAGTGGGCAAAGTGGGTGCAAAAGCCCTTATTTATTTTGAGATTGTAACCACCATTGCTCTACTGATAGGCGTTTTGGTGGCCAATATCATCAAGCCAGGCGTTGGGGTGGTTACCGATAATATCAAAGGGGGCGACATCAGTAAATACACCAAAGGAGCAACGGATTTTAGTTGGGTAAAATTTTTGATGGACAATGCCACTTTGCAGGTGTTATTATTGGCAATTTTGACAGGCATAATAGTAAGCAATGCCAATGCCAGCAATCGCCAAAAGGTTGTTGATGCCCTTGCTCCAATCTCTAAAAAACTATTTTGGGCTTTGCACAAAGTAATGTTTTTGGCACCTATTGGGGCATTTGGAGGCATGGCTTTTACCATTGCGAAGTATGGCCTCAAAACGCTTTTGCCTTTGGCCAAACTCATGGCTACTGTTTATACTACCATGGCATTATTTGTTTTTGTGGTGCTGTATTTTATTCTTAGAACCTACAAAATTCATATTTGGGATTTTTTGAAATTTATCAAAGAAGAATTATTGATTGTTTTGGGTACGTCGTCGTCAGAGGCTGCATTGCCCTCATTGATGGAAAAACTAGAATTAATGGGCTGTTCAAAATCGGTAGTGGGGCTGGTAGTACCTGCGGGTTATTCGTTCAATCTTGATGGTACAACCATTTATTTGTCGATGGCGGTGATTTTCTTGGCCCAAGTGTTCGACGTTCATCTTTCGCTTTCAGAAATGCTAACCATTATTGGTATTTTGATGGTAACCTCAAAAGGGGCGGCTGGTGTTACGGGCAGTGGTTTTATTGTATTGGCCTCTACCCTAACGGCCTTGAAGGTTATTCCGATAGAAGGACTCGCATTGTTGTTGGGCGTTGATAGGTTTATGTCGGAAGCTAGGGCCATAACCAACTTCATTGGCAATGGCGTGGCCACGGTGTGGTTGGCCAACAACGAAGGCGAGTTTGACCGTGAGAAAATGAAAAAAGCCTTTGCTAAGGTTTAGGAATAGGTGCGACTACAAAATAAATCACAAAGCCACAAAGAATACAAAGGGTTGATATTTAGGGGTTTGTGAATATTTCGTAACTTTTTAGCTGACTACTGTATAATTTTGGCTTGTAGGGACGAATAGCATTCGTCCACAAATAGTATTCGTCCACAAATAGCATTCGTCCACAAATAGCAACAAGTACGAATGCTATTGGGCAACCTTTGCTCGTTCCTATTTTTATAAAAAAAACGAAGGCTTCGCTCAAAGCGAAGCCTTCGTTATGAAGGGAGTTCTAAGGCTTTATTTCCATCCTTTAGGAGCAAATTTTGAGCGATTATACGACTCATTACAAGCAAAACATTGTGAAGGAGGCAACTTTACCCAAAAGGGGGATTCGTAGCGTTCAATAAAAAATGGCTTCGGGCTTGAACGATTGCGGTCTATGATTATTACTTCTTCGTGAACATCAGAAACCGTGAAATAACCCAGCACTTCTTCGTTGGCATTATTAATGTTTCGGAAATTCCCTTTGATTGATTTGGGCGTAGGGTCGAACAGCCCGCCCGAATTTTTACTTTGTTCTTTTACGGTATTCCAAAATTTATAGGCATTTTCGCTGATAGAGTATTGATTAATAACCAAATAATAATTACTGTTATCATCGTAGGGTACTTTGGTAATCAATCTATTAAAACTATTGCCATCAATAAGCCTATCGTTTGCCAGTTCTAGGCAGTTGGTACAAACGGTTTTTTCGTAACAAGTTTCACAACAAGGCTGCACATAAGACAGCGTTCCTGCGGCATTGCCCACCGTATATTCCCTACACCAGTCTATTTTTTTTATGCTATACCAATCCCATTTATAATAGTTTTTTTCGCTGGGCGAGTCTTTTACATTAACCGATACTTTGTATTCTCCTCTTTCGGATTTTAGGAAGGCGGGCGGTTTAATTTCAACAAATTCGGACGTTACTTTCTCTATTTTGGGTACAGCCGTTACTTTTTCGGGTGTGGACTCATATTTTTTCTTGTCGAAAGTCTCCACAAAAAGTTGATAAGTACGTCCCACCACCAACTGGATTTTATTAACCGACCGATAATTATAGCCCCTTGCCACTTTTACGATATTGGTTTGGGCGGGGTCATCAAAAAAAGTAAATTCATTGCCTAGATTATCTTTGAGTGTTACTTTGGCATCGGCCACATAATCCTTAAAAACCGAAACATCGGAATTATAGGGTGCATCATAAGTGAGATACACGTACTGAAAATCAAGTTTGGTAGTAAGTTGGGATTCTATCACTAGCCGCTGGGCATCGCTTTTTAGGGCAGGGTCAAAAGGCTCAACACAGGCAATAACACTCAAAAACGATAAAAGTATGATTAAAAATCTTGAAGGTAATATTTGTTTCACAGTAGTTTTTTAGGTCAATAATATTTGAAAAAAAGGTTTTGCTTTATTGCCAACCCTTTGGAGGAAATTTTGAACGTTTGTAGGACTCAACACAAGTGGCACATTGAGAGGGGGGAAGTCTTTCCCAAAAAGGGGGCAGGTATTCTTGTCGCTCAAACGGTTTTGGACTCGTTCGTTTGCGGTCGATGATTACGATTTCTTCGTGAACATCAGAAACCGTAAAATAACCCAGCACTTCTTCGTTGGCATTAGCACTATTCCTAAAATTTCCTCTGATTGACTTTGGCGTAGGGTCGAACAGCCCGCCCGAAGCCTTACTTTGCTCTTTTACAGTATTCCAAAATTTATAGGCATTTTCGCTGATAGAATATTGGCTGATAACCAAATAATAATTGTTACTGCCATCGTAGGGTACTTTGGTAATCAATTTATCAAAACTATTACCATCAATCAGCCTATCCGACGATAAAGTTATGCAGTCTCTACACACCGTTTTTTCGTAACAATCTCCACAGCATGGTGCAACAACAGACATTAAACCACGACGAAATTCAGCACACCATTCTATTTGTTTAACACTATACCAATCCCATTTATAAAAATTTTTCTCGTTGGGCGTATCTTTTACGTTTACTGTAACTGCGTATTCTCCCCTTTCGGTTTTTAAGAAAGCAGGGGCAATAATCTCGACAAATTCGGGCGTTACTTTTTCTATTTTTGGCACAGCCGTTACTTTTTCGGGCATGGATTCATATTTTTTCTTGTCTGATGTTTCTACAAAAAGCTGATAAGTACGCCCCACCACCAACTGAATTTTATTAACCGACCGATAATTATAGCCAAAAGAGGCTCTTATGGCATTGTTTTGGGCAGGGTCATCAAAAAAAGCAAATTCATTGCCTAAATTATCTTTAAGCGTTACTTTGGCATCAGGCACATATTCCTCGAAAACGGATTTTTCTGAACTATACGAGGCATCATACGTAAGATAAACATACTGGAAATCTAGTTTGGTGGTAAGTTGTGCCTCAATCACTAGTCTTCGGGCATCGCTTTTTAGGGCAGGGTCAAAGGGTTCGACACAGGCGAAAAAATTCAATATCAAGAAAATTACTATGACTGAAATACGTAAGGGCATTGTCGTTTTCTGTGAAATTAATAGTGAATAAAATCATATTACTGCCACCCTTTTGGTTTAATTCTTGACCGAAAAAATGATTCAACGCAAGGGACACATTCGCCCCCAAAAACGACAGGTGTAAAAAAAGGCTTGGGGCTTGCAAGGTTTCGGTCGATGATTACGATTTCTTCGTGAATATCAGAAACCGTAAAATAGCCCAGCACTTCTTCGTTGGCATTGC
>JAYWHL010000567.1:0-6303 GCA_043777715.1 Cytophagaceae bacterium
AAAGGCAAGGGGCGTATTACAGACGTAAACGTAGCGGCAACCATCAAGGAAATACGCAGGGCATTGATGGACGCCGACGTGAACTATAAAGTGGCCAAAGACATTACCGACAAGATTAAAGACGAAGCCATGGGGCAGAAAATCTTGATTGCCGTGGACCCAGGCCAAATGTTGGTAAAAATAGTACAAGACAAACTAACCGAACTCATGGGCGGCAAGTCGGAGGGTATTAACCTCAAAGGCTCGCCAGCCGTGATTTTGATAGCAGGTTTGCAGGGTTCTGGTAAAACTACTTTTACAGGAAAACTGGGAGCATTGCTCAAAAAACAAAGCAAAAACGTAGTATTGGCCGCTTGTGATATTTATCGCCCTGCGGCCATAGACCAGCTCAAGGTTTTGGGCGAGCAAATTGGCGTTGAGGTTTTTGCCCAACCCGATAACCCAAGTGCGGTTGATATTGCAAAAAATGCCCTTGAATATGCTAAACGCATGGGCAAAAACGTTTTGATTGTAGATACGGCAGGGCGTTTGGCCGTGGACGAAGTGATGATGAAAGAAGTAGAGGACATCAAAAAAGCCTTGAACCCTTCTGAAATTTTGTTTGTGGTGGATTCTATGACAGGCCAAGATGCCGTAAATACGGCCAAAACCTTCAACGAACGCCTTAATTTTGACGGCGTTGTATTGACCAAACTAGACGGCGATGCCCGTGGTGGAGCGGCACTTTCTATCCGACAGGTGGTGGACAAGCCCATAAAGTATGTATCGACGGGCGAAAAAATGGAAGCCCTCGACCAATTTTATCCCGACCGTATGGCCAGCAGGATTTTGGGTATGGGCGATGTGGTTTCGTTGGTAGAAAGAGCCCAACAAGCCTTTGATGACGAAGAGTCGGAGCGGATTAGCAAAAAAATCAGACAAAATCAGTTCAATTTTGAAGATTTTTATAGCCAACTCCAGCAAATAAAAAAGATGGGAAACATCAAAGATTTGATGGGTATGATTCCTGGTGTAGGAGCAGCCATGAAAGACATTGATATTTCTGACGATGCCTTCAAACCCATCGAGGCCATCATCAATTCGATGTCGCCCAAAGAACGCCAAAAGCCCGAAATTATAGACGGTAGTCGCAAAAAACGCATTGCTGCGGGGTCGGGTACAAGCGTAACCGAAATCAACAACCTGATGAAACAGTTTGAAGAAATGCGTAAAATGATGAAAACCATGAACAAAATTCAAGATGGTAAAATGAAAATGCCAACGGCTTTTAGGAGGTAAAATTCAAAAAAATAAAAATAATTTTATTTTTTCTTGAATATTCAATGTTTTACTCATATATTTAAGTTGATATTTTAGCTAAATAGTTAAAATATCCTCAGATTAATTTTCGTTCTTCTTTTACATCCATTAAATCAATACCAAAATGCTAAAACCAAACAGAAAACAAACTGTAAGATTAGTTTTAGTGGCTATTCTTTGTCTTACTGCAATAAATACTTACGCTAAGTTTTGGGGTAATGAATCTACTCCCATTGGAGGAATTAGTGGTTCACCTGATGGTTCTCAGTGTTTTCAACTTATGAGCGTACAGAAGTATGTTTTTTGGATACCTGTCGGAGATCCAGTAATAAAACCAGAGCCTGTTCCGTACCCCGCTGGTCAAGGTTTACCTTCTTCAAATCCAGATTGATTTTTTACTAAGAAGAGTATAGTTTATTCAAATTATACTCCTCTTATTTTTCATGAAAATATTCGCCTTTTTTTCAACATTCTATCTTCTTCCTTCTATTATTTTCGGTCAAAATATTAGGGGTAAAATCATTGACAAATCTACCAATACCCCAGTTTCTTATGTAGCCATTACGAACTTACAAAATCAGCTAGGTACTTATGCTGATAGTTTGGGTAAGTTTTCTTTTAATACCAAAATAAAAGGACAATTTTTGTTCTCTCGTGTTGGTTATGAATCTGTATTTATTGTACTTAACAGCGAAGTAAAAGATACAACTATATTCATGTTACCAACTTCAACATTACTTGATGAAATAAAAATAACTACTTCTAAAAAGAAATTTAAAAAATACACTTTGGGTTATTTTCAAAAAATAAGAGGGCCTTATACTGCAGACTATAGTCCAAATACAGGAAGTAGGTTAGTTACGTATATATCAAATGGCGACTCTATAAGCAATGGAATTATAAAAACGTTAAGATACAGATTTAGCCCTTCCAAATCAAAAATAGCATCTTCATTCAGACTACGATTAAGGTTATTAGAGGATAAAAATGGAAAACCAAGCAAAGAATTATTGAATAAAGACATTATTGTTGATGTAGCGTCAGATGACCGATATTTAGAATATGATGTTGAATCAGAAAATATAACTTTGCCCTCAAAAGGTGTTTGGATTGGTTTAGATGTAATTGGTTATACTGATATTAATCATAAATTCAACCTAATCAATACATTTCAATATGGCATAAGTTCTAAATACCCAATTGCTCCTTGGATTGCTATGGATAATGGAACAGGAATATCTTTTGAAAGTTCATGGGGAGGTAAATGGCATAAGCCTTTACTAGATAGTTTTCGTACTTTCATGTTTGGTATAGAGTATCTAATCGAAAAATAAAACTAATGCCTCAAAAACATACTTTTCTTCTTGGCTTTTTTGTGTTAGCAATAGCCTTAATTGCTTGTGATGGCAGGACGGTGTATAAGGATAACGTTGATTTTGAAGATGGAAAATGGTTTGAGAAAAGTATGCCTACCTTCAATTTTACGATTGCCAATCATCGCCAGCCCTACAATCTTTATTTTAATATTCGCAATGGCCAGCCGTATCCTTATTATAATTTGTATGTAACAAGGTTTTTGTATGACAGCACAGGCAAAAAGCTGATTAGCAAGCTATTAAACAATCAAATATTGTTGTTTGATGCCAAAACGGGTAAGCCCCTAGGCAGCGGCCTTGGCGATATGTATGACCACAAAATAGCTTTTGCCAAAGATTTTCGCTTTCCGTATTCGGGCAAATATACGCTCAAAATCCAGCAACAAATGAGGCAAAATCCTTTGGCCGAGATAATAAGCATGGGGCTTACGATAGAAAACGTTGAGTAACCAAACGATGCCATGAAAGACATACCCGTTTATAGCATTGATAAATTTAATAATAAAGCCGAGCAAAAAATACAATTTCAGGTAGAGCTTTTTGATAGTAATCGCAACTTTAAGGTAAGTTATCCACACAGGCACGATGATTTTTACGAGCTTTTGTTCATAACCCAAGGCCAAGGCACACACACCATAGATTTCAAACAATACGCAGTTCAGCCTTTTGATATTTTTTTTCTTTCGCCAGGGCAAATCCACGAACTTTCGCTTTCAAACGACATTCAAGGATATATTTTCTTGTTTAGTTCATCGTTTTACCACTTCAATAAAACAGACTCCTACAAGCTTTTTGAGTTACCTTTCTTTTATAATCTTTCTCAAAAAACGCCCCCATTATCTTTAGACGATGCCCAAAAGCAGGTCTTTATTTCTCTTTTTGAGCAAGCCGTTTCCGAAAACAAACAGCAATTGCCTGATAGCGAGGAAGTTATCAGGGCTTTGTTGGATATAATACTCATTCAATGCAAACGCATATATCCCGTAAATACACCAAACGATATAAGCAACAAAGGCCGAGTGTTGGTAAAACGCTTTAAGCAATTGATAGAAACAAAATGCCAAGAAAACCTCTCGGTAAAGGCTTATGCAAGCCTATTGGCCATTACACCAAACCATTTGAGCGAAACCGTAAAGGCCGTAACAGGCCGCAACCCTACCGATTTTATTAACGACCGCATGATACTCGAAATAAAACGGTATCTTGCTCATACAGAGCTAAGTGTGTCGGAAATCGCCTTTCAACTCAACTTTGCCGACCAGTCTTATTTTTCAAAATACTTCAAAAAATTAAGCCAACAAAGTCCGCTAGAATTTAGGAACAAGGGCTAAAAAACCTTTTCTTGTTATTGTTGTTTTAAGAATTATCAAACCAAAACGCCCTTCATGCCCAAAAATACCGTAACCCTCGAAAACATCTACGACGCCGCCCAACGCATTCGGGGCGTGGCCGTACATACGCCACTGGTAGAAAACGTACAACTATCCGACCGCTACGAGGCCACTATTTTATTAAAACGAGAAGACCTCCAGATTGTACGCTCTTACAAAATACGTGGGGCTTATAACAAAATGGCTCGCCTATCAGACACCGAAAAAGCCAAGGGCGTGGTATGTGCCAGTGCCGGCAACCATGCTCAAGGTTTGGCTTATGCTTGCCACAAAATGGGAATTAAAGGAACGGTATTTATGCCCACAACCACCCCCAACCAAAAACGAAATCAGGTTAAAATGTTTGGCAAAGACGATATAGAAATCGTACTGATAGGCGATACTTTTGATGATGCCTCCAGTGCAGCCAAAGCATTTTGCCAAGAGCATAACGCCAATTATATCCACCCCTTCGACGACCCAGACGTAATAGCGGGTCAAGGCACGGTGGGACTAGAAATTTTTAAGGACTCTGACGCAAAAATAGACTATATACTTTTGGCCATTGGCGGTGGGGGTGTGGCGGCGGGGGTTTCGGTGTTGTTCAAACAACTAAGTCCGCACACCAAAATTATAGGAGTAGAACCCGCAGGAGCGGCCTCGATGAAAGCCAGCATAGATGCAGGCAAAGTGGTGGCCCTAGAACAAATGGACAGATTTGTTGATGGTGCGGCCGTAAAGCGTGTGGGCGAACTGCCTTTTAGTATTTGTCAAAAATATTTAGACGATATCATCGTAGTACCCGAGGGCAAAGTATGCACCACCATTCTTGAACTCTACAACCAGTCGGCCATAGTAGCCGAACCCGCTGGAGCTTTGACCATCGCCGCCCTAGATTTGATGAAAGATACTATCAAAGGTAAAAATGTAGTTTGTTTGGTGTCGGGTGGCAATAACGACATTACTCGAACCGAAGAAATAAAAGAGCGGTCTATGCTTTATGAGGGGCTAAAACATTATTTTACGATTGTTTTTCCGCAAAGGGCAGGGGCTTTACGCAACTTTGTGAGCAATGTTTTGGGGCCTACCGATGACATTACCCTTTTTGAATACAACAAAAAAACCAACCGAGAAGAAGGCCCAGCCCTAGTGGGTATTGAGGTAAAACATAGAGAAGATTTTGAGGAAATTATGCGAAAATTAGAAGCACAAAAAATCAATTTTCGGTACCTCAACGAGCGTCCTGATTTGTTTATGTTGCTTAAATAAAAGCCCATGCTTAGAGTACCCTCTGAAATAAACGCCAATCAGTTTGAATCTTTAAAAATTCAAGACATGACCTTCGTGGCCTATCGCAACGAAGTGTATCCGTCGAGGTACGAAGTTTTTTTTGAGAAACACGCCATTATTTATGTGCTAGAAGGCGAAAAGCGGTTTATACACCCCAACCACGAAGTTTACCTCAAAAAAGGAGACATTTTGTTTATCAAACGGGGCTTTTATTTTATGTCAGAATCTATCCATGATGCTTACAAAAGCCTTGTTTTTTTCTTTGACGAAAAACTGCTGAAAGAATTTGTGGGTCAGAATTTTGAAATTTTTGAGGGTATCAACGCCACCAATACTGCCCCACATCAAGCCAACATAGACGGCCTGCTGTCGTTTCATGCACAGGCTTCGTTCGAGCGATTTGTAGATTCTATTTTTCCGTATTTTAAGGTTCAAAGTTTGCACAAAACTCATTTTTTGAGGCTCAAATTTCAAGAATTATTACTTCATCTGCTGGAGGCCGATACCCAACTCTTGTTACGAGATAGTTTGTTTAAGATTTTTCAGAATCCCAAAACCGACCTTGGCTATTTAATGAACAAATATGCCCTAAAACCCTTGAAAATGAATGAATTAGCCAAACTTTCGGGGCGGAGTTTGTCGGCCTTCAAACGTGATTTTGAGGAACAATTCCAAACCTCGCCAGCCTTGTGGCTCAAACAAAAACGCTTGGATTACGCCAAACTTTGTTTAGACACCACCACCCAAAGCGTTTCGGAGGTAAGCCTAGAAATAGGTTACGAAAGCGTATCGCATTTTATTAAAGCCTATAAAGAAAAATACGGCCACACACCCAGAAAAAGTCCTTGAATGATTTTGAACCGCTATCTTACCAACATAACCACGCCTGTTTTTATGGTTGGCTTGGTGGTGGCTAAGTCCAAAATTTCTATTCTATACGTATAAAAACCTTGCGGAGCTTCTTGATT
>JAYWHL010000568.1:0-6303 GCA_043777715.1 Cytophagaceae bacterium
TTTTGAACATAATGTATTGAAAAACAAGCCGATAGCCACTTAATAACAAATTATTGCTGAATACTGGAATACTGGACATTTTTACAAATTATTTCTGCATGGGTATTTGGTAAACCACCAATCATGGAAATAAATACGGTATAAACCACAAAGGCACAAAAAATACAAAGAGTTGAATTTCAGGTTTTTTTCCGTGGTTGGTGGCTCACCAAACACCTTTGCGAAAGCAATATCCTTAGACAAATCTCTGTGTTATACTATATTTTGTAAAATTGTCCAATGCTCATAAATTATTGTGTCAGTAACATTTTTCTAAAAACAATCCCTCCTTCCAATGCCAAAATTGCCGTGTATTGGCCTTGTTTTAGCAAGCTGCCGTCCCACAGGTATTCATGGATACCTTGGTTTTGATTTTCGTCGGCGAGGGTCTGAATTGTTAGGCCCATTTCATTAACGATAATCAGACTAACCCTCTGATTTTTAGATAATTGATAACTAATTAGGGTTTTACCCTGAAATGGATTTGGGGCATTCAAAAATCCAATTTGGTCTTGAAATTGAGATTTTTCAGTACCAACAACCCTAAGCGTTTCTATGCTTGTGGGGTTAGAGGCATTGCTTTCGTTATGAAGCCTATCAATGGCCGTTATCACATAAGTTAGTTTATTGGCCAACCCCAAATCGCTATCAAAATAGGCCGTGGTATCGTTTGGTGTGATGTATCTTATGGCTTCGGCCTTGTTGATGTCGATGTTGTTATTATCTGCAAAACGGTAAACAACATAACCCCTAATTTTATCGGTTGGCTTGCTGCCCGTGGCCACTTTTTGCCAAGTTAGGCTTACGCCATTATTGCTTTTGGTTGCCAGTAATCCCTGCGGTGTGGTGGGTGGGCTGGTATCTTTCCAAGGCATGGTTGGCATGAGGACGGGCTTGGAATAAAGATTGATTTTTAATGAATCTCTAAAACCTAAAGGGTTCTTTAACAGCGAGTTAGTGTTATAATAAACACTTCCTTTAATTTTAGGATTATTTCTGTTTTGCCTGATTTGAGTAGGCATTTGGGCAGCGTTCCAGTTGGCATCGGCCCCAATCCTGTAAGCCCCTTGGCCGATATACAAGTGCCTATCCGAAACATTTTGTCCCCACCAAGTGGCCAAAATTGCATAGTCGGCAATGGTATAGCCAATGTACCAGTAGAGTTGTGGCACCAAATAATCAACGTACCCTTGCCTAGCCCAAGTGGGCGAATCGGCAAAAATATCACTATAACTTTGCGTACCATTGGTGGCAGAACCTTCGGGCTGAGTGGGTGTTTTGTTTTGCCAAATCCCAAAGGGCGAAACCCCAAATTTTAGATAATCTTTCGTGTTTTTTATACTATCCCCCACCATTTGTATCAGTAGGTTCACGTTGTCTCGCCGCCAATCGGCTTTATTTTTGATTCCCCTACCGTTTTTCAAGAACGTTTCGTCGTCATCAATACTTAGCCCTGTGCTTGGATAAGGATAAAAATAATCGTCGAAATGCACCCCGTCTATGTCGTATCGCCTCACAACGTCCATTACCACCTTTGTTACATAAGCCCTCGCTTCGGCTTTGCCTGGGTCCAAAATCCTTAGATTGCCGAAGGCCAATAGCCATTCTGGGTTTTTGTTTGCAACGTGGTTGGCCGCCAAACTGGCCGTAGTAACATTAGAAACGGCTCGGTAAGGATTAAACCAAGCATGAAGTTCTATGCCTCTTTTATGGCATTCGGTAATGGCAAAGGTAAGCGGGTCGTAGTATGGCGAGGGTGCTTGGCCTTGTTTGCCCGTAAGCCACTCCGCCCAAGGTTCTATTGGGCTTGCATAAAGGGCATCGCCATTGGTGCGAATCTGTAACATGATTGCATTGATTCCCGCCTGTTGATGTTGGTTTAGAATATTTATCAACTCGGCCTGTTGTTGGGAGGTGCTTAGGGTTTTTGAACTCGGCCAATCGATGTTTGAGACCGTGGCAATCCAAGCCCCTCTAAACTCTCGTTTTGGAAGATTTTGAGCAAAAATCAAAATCGGTATCAATAACAAAAAAACTATTGTGATGAATTTTTTCATCTGTTTTAAGAATATAAGTGAATTTAGATACGAGTAATAAAGTGCTGATTATTAGGTGTTTGCAAACATAGGAGCTATTAGCAATTGGCTGTAAGCTATAGGCTTGAAATACAAATAATTACGACATTAATAGTGCAAACTAATTTAGACCAAGTACTTACATAAATTTGTAAGAATGATTTAGGTTATTGATAATGGCAAAGGCACGAAAAGGTTTTACGTCATAGCATTTTTGCAACGTTTTACATTTCTGATAATTCCAGCCACCTCATTTCTTTATTGTCGAGTTCAGCATTGATGTTTTCAATTTGTTTGGCCCATTGGGCGAGGTCTTCGTAGCTACCGCCTTGGTTTAATTTTGTGGTAATTGCCTCACGGTCGGCTTCTAGTTTGGCGATACTCGTTTCTAGGTTTTCGTATTCTTTTTGTTCTTTATAGCTTAGTTTTTTCTTAGTACTTGTGGCGGCGGTGGCTTCCATCAACATCGTAACACCCGTATTTTTTTTCTCTGTTTTTTTGTCGGGGGTTTCATCTCGCCAATCTCTATAATCAGAATAATTGCCTGGAAAATCCCTAATTTGCCCTTGTCCTTCAAACACAAAGAGGTGATTTACAAGCCTATCCATAAAATAACGGTCGTGGCTAACAATAACGAGCGAACCTCCAAAACCTTGAAGAAAATCTTCTAATACATTCAATGTATCAATGTCGAGGTCGTTGGTGGGTTCGTCTAATATCAAAAAATTAGGATTTTGTACCAATACCCGCATGAGTTGCAAACGGCGTTTTTCGCCACCCGACAGCTTAGAAACGTCGTTGAACTGTACGGCAGGCGGAAACAGGAAATGCGTCAAAAACTGACTAGCCGTAATGGTTTCGCCCGTGCCAAGGCGTATAACCTCGGCCACTTCGTTGATGATGTCGATAACCCGTTGGCCGTCCTTAAACTTAAATTCGTCTTGGGTATAATAGCCAAACTTGGTGGTGTCGCCCAAAACTATTTTACCAGAATCTGGCCGTAAACCCTTAGAAATCAGGTTTAAGAAAGTGGATTTACCCAAGCCATTTTTACCAACTACGCCTATGCGGTCGTTTTTTTGGAAGATATAACTAAAATCATCAACTACTTTTTGATTACCAAAACTCTTGTTGAGATACTCAATTTCCATGATTTTTGAGCCTTGTCTGCTCATCTGCACATTGAGTTGGAGCTTTGAATCGTCAAATTTTTGATTGGCCTTATCCTCCAATTCATAAAAAGCATCTACCCTGTACTGGGCTTTGGTGCCACGGGCTTTGGGTTGGCGTCGCATCCAGTCTAGCTCTCTTCGTAATAGATTTTGAGCCTTGCCCACCTCGGCCATGGCCACGGCATCTCGTTCGGCTTTTTTCTCTAAAAAATAGGCATAAGTACCTTTGTGGCGAAAAACCTTGCCCTGGGTTAGTTCCCAAATTTCGTTACAAACTCTATCCAAAAAATACCTATCGTGTGTTACCAATATCAGCGTAGTATTTTGAGATGATAGATAACCCTCTAGCCACTCGATGGTTTCCATGTCGAGGTGGTTGGTGGGTTCGTCAAATATCAGAAGGTCGGCTTCTTGAATCAAAACCCTAGCCATGGCCACTCTTTTGCGTTGGCCTCCTGAAAGTTCGGATATTTTTTTATCAAAATTTTCGATGCCTAGTTTCCCCAAAATCTGTTTTACACGGGCTTCATAGTCCCATGCTTCGTGGTGTTCCATGGCTTCCATAGCGGCGGTTAGGCGGTCGGTATTTTGCTCATCGGCCAAAGCCAATTCATATTCTTTGATGGCTTCTAGGACTACGCTCTCGCCTACAAAAAGCGTATCCAACACCGTTAGTTCTTCTATAAAAGTGGGTTGTTGGCTCAAATAGCCTAGTCTGATGCCTTTCCTAAGACTCACGAGACCTTCATCGGCGATGGCACAACTGGCCAAAACATCTAGGAGCGATGTTTTGCCTGAGCCATTTTTACCAACGATGGCCACTTTTTCGCCTTGACTAACGCCGATTGATATGTTTTTGAAAAGCCAGCGTTCGCCGATATTCCTTGAGATGTTTTCTGCGGAGAGTAAATTCATTTTTGCCTTTGCATGATTAGGGGGCAAAGTTACGGGCTTATTCCACGAAAGCCAAGGAGAATAAGTATCATTTCGGATTTCGGGTTTTGGGTTTTGTTAAATAGAGTATTAAAACCTAGAAAGCATTTGTGATTTGTGGGCGTCTAGCTTCAAGAAAATAAACAATAGCATCGTAAATGCCCAAAGCGAAGACCCTCCGTAGCTAAAGAATGGCAACGGGATTCCGATTACAGGAATAAAGCCAATGGTCATGCCGATATTCACTAAAAAATGAAAGAAAATAATAGAAACCACCCCATAGCCATAAATGCGAGAGAATCTGTTTTTTTGTCGGTCGGCCAATACCATCAGCCTGAATATCAGGGCAATAAGTAAGCCAATTACGACAATCGAGCCAATAAAACCGTGTTCTTCGCCAACCGTACAAAATATAAAATCGGTGTGTTGTTCGGGTACAAAATCAAACTTGGTTTGGGTGCCTTCCAAAAAGCCTTTACCCCAAAACCCACCCGAACCTATCGCAATTTTAGACTGGATTACATTCCAACCGTCTCCTTTTCTATCAGATTCTGGATTGAACAAAATCGTTATTCTTGAGCGTTGGTGGGCTTCTAACAAATTATTAAAAACAAAATCAACCGTAAAAACCGTAGCCGCCATGCCCACATACAAAGCCCCAATGAGTATAAAATTTTTGCGGGTTCGCTCATACCGTGGCATGGCCAAAATAACTAACCCCGCCAAGGCCGCCAAGCCTACTATCATGTAAATTTTGGGCAAAACCAATGCAAAAACGAAAAGGGCAATTAGTAACAAAAAAATGGCTGGATAAACGCCAGGAAGCCCTTCTCTGTAAAGTAACAGCAACATTGAACTAAAAACGAGAGCCACGCCCGTTTCGTGGGAGAGTTTAATCAAAATGGCAGGAAGGGCAACAATAATGAGAACATTAATCTGATCTTTGAAACGAGTAAGATTAACGCCCGATGAGCCAATGTATTTGGCCAAAGCCAAAATCGTAGCCATTTTAGAAAATTCGGCTGGTTGAAGGGTAAAAGTCCCAAACTTAAAAAACGAGTGCGAGCCTTTAACATTGGCTCCCAAAAAAATGACAACTACCAACGAAAACATCGACAAACCGTAGATTGGAAAAGCAAAGGCTTCATAAAACCGAAAATCCAAAACCATAATTATCGTGATAATAATAACGGCTATACCCATCAACAGTAGCTGCCTGCCAGCACTGGTTTCGATGTCAAAAATAGAGTTGGGCAGCTCTGGGTTATACACCGCAGCATAGATATTAAACCAACCAATAATTACACAGGCGATAAAAATCATAACGGTTGGCCAATCTATGCTTTGCGAGATATTGTCTTGTCTTGCCATTTTATCAAATCTTGGTTTAGTACTATTTTTGTTTTGAAAGTATGATAGTCAATACAAAAATACAGATTAAGTAATTGCTAACAACATACGTTGGGAAATAGAAAAATTAGTAAAAAAAAGTAAAAAAAAATTATTTTTCAACTCATTGATTATCAAACACTTAAAAATAAAATAACTATTCCTCAAAAAAAATATTTAAAAAAACCCATTTTAGAGGTTATAAAAATGGGTTTGAGTAGTATTAGATAATAGAGGCTTGTTATTAATATCAAAATAATGCTTGTTGGTAAAAAGCCTTTAACCCATATCCATACTTAAAATATAAAAAAAATGAAAAACCTACTCCTAACGTTCATCTGTTTTTTGGCCCTGTCGAGTGGCCTAAATGCTCAGTCAAAAAAGAGTAATCTTACATCTTTGCAATGGGCAAATGTTTATTCTGGTAGTTTTAGTGGTTGCAAAATGAGCGGCCTCGTCCGAAAATTCAGTCCAAAAGATATTGCCATTGGTTCAATATCAAACGCCGCAGCCACCGAGGCAAATGCCGTGATTTTGAGTAATGCAGGTAAAGAAACCATTTATGTATTTCCAAATGGCTTTCCTGCACAAGGCGTTACCAACCAGGCCATTGCAAGCATTGATTTTCAGAACACAGGCAGGCAGATGATTAGGCCAGCCGACGAGCTGATGAGTAAGTCCAGAGGCTCGGAATA
>JAYWHL010000569.1:0-6300 GCA_043777715.1 Cytophagaceae bacterium
ACGGGTTATACCCCTTTGCAAAAAGGCTTGATTGCCCAAAACATCGCCCCCACCGAAGAGGATAGGTTTTTTAGAATGGCGCCTCTTCGTGGAACTGTCCAAGACCAACAGGCGGCCATGCTGGGCGGAGTGAGTGGCCATGCAGGGCTTTTTAGTAATGCTTCGGACTTGGCCGTTTTGATGCAAATGAATCTTCAAATGGGTTTTTATGGCCGTAAACGCTTTTTTTCGCCCTCAATTATTCCTTATTTTGCCCAAAAACAAGGTAGAAATCATAGAGGATTGGGTTGGGACAAACTGCCCAACGATGGCGAAAGCAACTATATTTCGGCCAAAGTTTCGCCAAGTTCGTATGGGCATTCGGGCTATACGGGTACAATGGTTTGGAACGACCCCGAAAAAGAACTAACTTTTATTTTCCTATCTAACCGAGTGTATCCCAGTGCTTCAAATAATAAAATCAATACCTTGAAAATCAGAAGAAAAATACAAGACCTTGTTTATGAGGCGATTAAGTGATAGGTTAGTATCAACTTCTTGCTGTAAAAATCATAGTAGAACGAATTTGATCAAAGCCTAAGAAAGCTGATATGACTTAACTGAAACCTCTGGTAAGTTACCAAAATTAATATTCCCTTTCTCACAAGCAAGCAATAGCCTGTCTTCCCAACCTGAAGGACGATACATTTTACCAGCTAAGGTTTTGAAATTTTGTTCTACAAAAGTCTCTAAATCTTTCTCAGGTTTCGCTTCATAAAAATCATAATTATTCTCTAAAAATTCTAAAATTTTCTTACGAAATATTTGCCTTGCAGAATCCTTAAACTTATTTCTTTGTATCTGATTATTAGATACATACGCATTGAGAACAAATAAGAAATTGATGTTGTAGGTCTGTAAAATCAAAGTATCTCTGTCAAAAAGCCTATCTTTGAAATGCTTATTTTGTTGGAAATCCCCTTTGTATTCTAAACCCTCTTTCCTAAAATCTAAGGCTTCATCCAACACCGCACTAATGAAGAAATTTGGCGTAATATTATAGCCCTCCGTCAGTTCATCACGGTAACGGATATTGTTGTCTAATACACCTTTTTCGTTCAGTACATCAACATTATACTGAATCACATTTTTGGCGTAAGTGTATTGTTTGGCAATGGCGTTCTGTCCTGTGATGGTCGTATCTTTATAGTATTTACTATCGCCAATGTGATAAATTTGGTCGTAATTGGTCAATAAATCTTGATATGGATAAATGTGGTCAATCTCTTTGCCGTCTTTATGATTTTTGAGATGTGGGGGCAAATTTGGTTCTGATAAAAGCGTATCAATCATATCCTCAAAAACGATATTAAAATCCCGAACCAAAACGATTTCTTTATGATGTTTTTTGCTTTTTATTTTATCCTGACGAAGAAAATAAGCGTACAGCAAATCCCATAATTTCAATAATTTATCCGAAAAATATTTGTACTTTATTTGCTTCAAAATTACCGTTCCTCGCCTTAATAAATTTTCTAAATCTCTGCCTTTTTGAGGTGTAAATAGCTGATTTACATATATTTGCAAATGATACGTTTTATTGAAATGACTTAACACTGAGGATAAAATTACCAATAATTCTTCGTCATAATTCAGTGTTTTTTGCTTCGTGAGGGTGTCCACATACACAGGCGAACCGTCTTGCAACATCGGCATTTTCTTGGCAATGGTTTTATGCCAACTTACTTGCTGATTTTGGGCTGAATTGGTCTTTTTGATGAAGGTAAACAAAGCCTGATTTTCACGATTAAAACGGATAAGACTTTGAATTAAATCTAGTTCAGTAATGTCTTTTTCGCCCAAAGTTGAAATAACATTGGCTAAATCACTATTTTCGGTAATGGTATTGACGGGTTGGCGTTTTTGAAACTGGCGAATTGCCAAATAATGCCACGTGGTAATGCTGAAAAGGAAATCCATTTTCCCCTCTTTTCGTAAGGATTCTCGAACGGCTGGATTATGGTCTAAATCAAAAATATCTTCGGGGCGGTACTTATTAAATACCAGCTTATTTTCGATAAAAACCTTTGGTAATATCATCACAGGTTCGTTCATATCGGGTTCAAAATAATAACCGATATAATTGACTTTTACCCACTGATTTTGAAGAGGAACATAATATCGCTCGCTCAGAATTGGCGAAATTAAAGATAAATCGTAGGGGTATTCTTCAATGATGATTTTCATTGAATAGGTTTTAGTAGATAATTCATAAAGCCTTTTAATTTCATAATTCCCTCATTTTCAAAGAGTTCGTTAAAAGCAAAATCAATTGCATTACCGTCTTGATTTAGATATTTGAAAATACTTTCGGCTGATTGGTGTTCATCTTTAAAAATTTCTGACCATAAATAAAACATTACTTTATTTTGGAATTGGGCTAAGGAAATGGTGTTATCTCCATCAACCGACACAAAATAAACGCCAATCTTTTTATCTTCTGACTTGGTAATATCTTTGATTTTTTCGTTCACATTTTCAATGAAAACACGCCAAGAATATTGTGTTTCTTCATCAAAAACTATCTTGATTTGATTGGCTTTTTCATCAAATTGAATCGGTACATATTCCCAATCCCAACGACGTTTGAAGGCTGAATCCATCGGAAAAAGCGACTGGTCGGAGGTGTTCATGGTAGCGTAAATCAATAAATTGGGTGGCAAAATCAGTTGCTCTGAATTTGCTAAACCCTGCGATGCTAAATAACTAGCCAAATCTGCATTCGCATCAATTGGATAGCATGAATAACCGTCTGGATTACGGTCGAGACATTGGAATAAATCCCCGAAAATTTGGGCACAATTTCCCCGATTTATTTCCTCAATTGCCAGTAAATAATTCTTGTCTAGGCTTTGATAGGCTTTCACATAAGCCTTCGTAAATGCCTGTGGAACAAACTGATAGGTGATTTTATCGTCTTTCATCACAGGTTTATAGCCCCCCACAAAAGCATGATAATCTGTATCAGGGTGAAATGTAGTGCGGATAACTTCCAAACTATTTGCCATAGCAAAATTTTGCATTGCCGTTGATTTCCCCGTGCCTGGCGAACCGAAGTAAATTTTTTGTTTGGGGGTTAGGTGGGTTGAGGTGGGTTGGGAGTTGGGTTTGTTTGTTAGATTTTCAAAACTGTATTGTGAAAAGAAATCGAACTTTGTACAAATTAAACACTTCATCGCATTTTGACTAGCATAAAGTGTTTGAAAGAAGGGCGCTCTTGATAGCTCTCCCGCATTCGAAGCAATAGTATATGGTGTTTCAAATCCAAGTGTTGGTTTACTTTTATCCAAATTTAGTTTATCGAAAAGTGTTTCTTTTAACTCTTGCCTTGTTAATTTAGACTTTCTCCATTCCAAGGTGTAGTCTTCTCTACAAAAGAAATTAGGCTGTTTATCAAGACACCCTAAATGATATTTTTGATAAAATTTTTCTAATAGCACGTCAATTGTCAAATTACTTTCAAATTCTTGATTTTGAAAACAAATTATAGCAACATCAAGAACATTAGGAGGAACGTTACCAAAAAAATCTTTGAGAACAACCTCTTCCCAATCTTTTGCAAAAATAACCCAATACTTCTCTTTGCCTTTAAAATCGCTGGTTGCTTCAAAAGTGAATTTATGTTGCAAAGCCATTGCAAGTCTCGAAGCTACAAAAGTATATTGTTTTTGAGATTGTATTTTTTCTGAAACGTCAATATCTAAAACACGTAGCATTTCAAGTAAACCAAAGAACTTATTAGGAACATTTTCTATTTGAATTAGATTTAACCAAGCCTTAGAAATAGATTTTTCTGATAAATAATGCATTTTTTAAAATTTTGAACTTTGTAAAATTGGACTCGATAATTTATTTAGGTTATAATTTAAAACCATTTTTCTCAAAATAGACTCAATTACAGGAACACTTACAGAATTACCTAACTGCTTGTAAGCCTGTGCATCTGATACTGGGAATTTGAAATTATCAGGAAATCCTTGTAAACGAGTAGCTTCTAAAACTGATAACTTTCTTTGTAAATCCCATAATTTAGGAACTCTTCCCGCTATTATTGTAGGAGCATAAGTATCTTGACAAGCATAAAACATTTCTTGTACTTGTGTTTTTGCAAAATCACCGACGTGAAATCTTAATGCTTTGTCGGCTTTTTGGAAAGAAAATACGCCATGTCGTCCTTTCTTACTCATAGGGTTATAAACTGTAGAATCATGCTCAACTCTTGGCTTTTCTTCGATAACATTTTCAAAATGGAAATCTATCATCTTTGTCTCCCAATTTCCCAATTTCAATTTTTCATTTCTATTACTGTCTTCATCAATGATATCTTTCAGAATTGCTCCTTTTCTCTTACCTTCTGGAAATTGAAAATCTATATCGTCCTTGTAACCAACGCAATACCACCTTTCTCTTGCTTGTGGTAATCCAAAATCAAGACTATTTAAAACTTTCCATTTTACTTTATATCCCTGCTCCTCTAATGATTTTATGATGATTTGTAATGTTTCACCATTTAAATGAGACTTCAGTCCTTTAACATTTTCTAAGAAAAACATTTTAGGTTGATGATGTTCTATAATTCTAATTACATCAAAAAATAAAGTACCACGAATTTTATCTTCAAATCCTTGATTTAGACCTGAATAGCTAAATGGCTGACAAGGAAATCCTGCCGTTAATATATCGAAAGTAGGTATTTCAGACGCATCAATTTTAGTAATATCTCCATAAGGTTTTTCTCCAAAATTTTCAGCATAGGTTTTTTGAGCAAATGAATCAATATCGGAAGAAAATACACAATCAATGTTATTTCGTTCCATTGCCAATCTAAAACCTCCAATTCCACAAAATAAATCTATACCTCTAAGTCTTTGATTATCATTTTTTTGCGTATAAATTATTTCACGTTGAAAGTCCTCCTCCTCAACCATTATCAATTCATTTTCTATTAAATAACTCATTTTTTCTATGATTTAAAACTCCAAAACCCCTTGTACGGTGTTTTAGAGACTATTTGTTTAATTGGTTAGTTCATTAAAATCATCAGGAATTGAATATCCTTTATTGGCCCAACTGCCCAGACGTACGCCTTTTTTTGTACTTGGTTCGTTTATAAAAGACGTTTCAATTTCATCCATAAACATAATCAATACCTTTGATTTCTTGGTGGTTGGTGGCGTTTCTTGAAGGATAAACTGTCCGTTTTCAAAAACTCCATTGATGGCTGTGTACATAATATGATTGCTTTAAAACTCCAAAACCCCTTGTACGGTGTTTTTAGAGCGAATGTATTTGATTTTTTCTTCGGCAACTCTCAGCACCTGCTCCGAGATGGGTTCTTGGGCTAATTGATAGGCCACACGGTCGGAGAGAAACGCCAGTAGTAATTCTTCGGTGTTTAGCCCAAAGAGTTCCGCCAGTTTTTCGATGTGTTCACGGTTGGGATTTCGGAGGTTTTTCTCCATTTTCGAGAGCGTACTGGTGTCCACGTCCAAAACCGCCGCCACCTTGCGTAAGGGCAAATTTTTATCTTCACGGCAATGTCGTATCAATGCTCCAAAGGTTTCATGCGGTATTGTTTGCATAGTTTAAGTGTTTGGAAATAATATTTTGGACTGATTTTGTCAAAAATATAGCAATTATTTTATTTTCCCAAACATTTTGTCAAATCAATTTCATACTTCCACTCAGGATAAACCAGCAAATTATAACTGTGGCAATGTGAGCAAATGCACCCGAATAAATTACTCAAAAAAAATTATGGTATTTGTTTATATTTGCTAGTAGCTATTTGTCGAAGCAATTCAACCATCTCCCCTATCCTATGAAAAACTCCTTTCTTTTGTCATTAAAAATAGTAGCAAGTGGCTTATGTTCACTGGTAATGTTGCCCGCTTTGGCACAGTCCAATCAAAAATTATGGTACAAACAACCCGCTCAATATTTTGAAGAAAGCCTTGTGTTGGGCAATGGCCGAGTGGGGGCAACGGTGTTTGGGGGTGTGGGTAGCGATAAGATTTTTTTGAACGATGCTACCTTGTGGTCGGGCGAGCCAGTAAATGCCAACATGAACCCCGAAGCCTATAAAAACCTCCCTGCCGTGCGTGAGGCCCTCAAAAACGAAGATTATAAACTAGCCGACCAACTGAACAAAAAAATTCAAGGAAAATTTTCTGAATCTTATGCCCCCTTGGGTACGCTTTTTATTACAAGTCCTGATGCCGATTTTAGTAATTATTACCGAGAATTAGATATTTCGGAGGC
>JAYWHL010000570.1:0-2275 GCA_043777715.1 Cytophagaceae bacterium
CGTTATTTCAAGAAAAAAGGACTCAAAACCATATAAGGTTTTTGTGGTTAAAAGCTGGGAGGGTTGAAATTGGGAATTTTTCCGTGGTTGGTGGGCTCACCAAACACCTTTACGAAAGCTCTTTTCCGTGGTTGGTGGCTCACCAACCACCTTTACGAAAGCAAATTTTTGGGTTATGCTGCATTTTGTAAAATTATCCAGTATTCATAAAAAAACAGTTGGCTATCGCTACCCAACTGTTCAAAAATTAAATTTTGTCGCCTTCTTACTTTTTGGGTGTGGTTTCGGACAATGATTCTTTGCCTTCGCTATATGCCTTTATCATTTTGGCTATGCTTTCTTTTTCGGCTGGCAATTGGGTTTGGGCTTCGGCTATTTTTGCCGTTTTTGTTGCGTTCTTAAAGTCAGAAAGAGCGGCATATCCTTTGGCCAAACTCACATTAGCGGCCAATATGCTTGGATTTTTACTGGCATTTACTTTCAAAACATCTAGGGCTTCGGGCAATCGTTTTTGGCTTGCAAATTGTTTGGCCAATTGTTCTAATTCCTGATAATTTCCTTTCTGAATGGCTTCTTTTATCGTAATATCAGCCTCTTCGTTTCGGTTCAACTTCCTCAAAATCTGCGACTTAGTGGTTAATGTCTGAAAATTAGCTTCTCCAATAAACGGCTCGCTGATGGCTTTATTGGCCCAAAGCAGGGCCTCGTCTGTGCTTCCATATTTCAAGGCAAGCGTGGCCGCTTGTTGAAACGACTGCCAATAAAAACCCCGCTCGTTGCGTAACTCGTTCCTGACCGATGCCAAAACGGTTTTGGGCAAATCTACTTCAATCTTAAAGGCTATCTTCCATTTTTCCCACAACAAATTTAGCGTAGCCGAGCTTTCGGTTTGGTCTCCAAATTCAAACTTTAGGCGTTCTACGAGTGGCAGGTCTTTGATGGGTTTTATGTTTACCCGCAGGGCGTCTTCGGCTTGGTCATAAAAATAACTACCCCACGAACTAGCGTTTTTAGAAAAAATAAGCGTAACCTCATTTTCCTGAACGGCCATAAAAAGAGCATACTTGCCCGCCGATAAGTCTTTGCCTTCAATTTTCACATCAGTACTTAGCGAAATAATGGTGTTTTCGTTAGCCCCTGCCCGCCACGGAGCGGCTTTACTGGTGCCAAAACCTAGGTCGGCATAGCCAAAATGCACCAACTGACCCCATATCTTACCCTCTCGGCCTTTGAGGGCGGGGCGGTCGTAAGAAACCGAAACGTCTGTCAGGCCGATGCGTTCGGAAACACCCGCTTTTTTATTGCCCCCGTCTTGGGGCGTGCTTAGGTATTGTGCTTTTACTGAAAAAAAACACAAAGATAAAAGGATTAAAATTCTGAATTTCATGTAGTTGGGGTTTTGATTTTTAATGATAAATTTTATATTCGGTATGAACCGTAGCACGCTTTTAAAGCGTGGCACGGCTATTTTACGGTTATTTTAAAAAGCGTGGCACGGTTATCTGCACTAAAATTAGGTACTTTTGGGCAATTGCCCCGATTATCTAAGAACAAAATTTCTGCCAATTTGACACACCCCCGCCTCTTGGAACAAATTTTGATGGCCTTTCTTCAAAATCATTTAAAAAACTAACTATAAAACCCATGCAAGAGAAAGGCAATATTTCGATTCATACCGAAAACATTTTTCCCATTATTAAGAAATTCCTGTATTCTGACCACGAAATTTTTCTTCGAGAATTGGTATCTAATGCCACCGACGCCACCCAAAAGCTAAAAAGGTTGGCCGCTATTGGCGAATATAATGGTGAATTGGGCGAATTAAAAATCAAGGTTTCGCTAGATAAAGAAGCCAAAACCATTACTATTTCTGATGCAGGTTTGGGCATGACCGCCGATGAAATCAAGAAGTATATCAACCAAATTGCGTTTTCGGGTGCGACCGAATTTGTAGAAAAATACAAAGACAAAGGCGACGAAAAAGCCATTATCGGTCATTTTGGCCTGGGTTTTTATTCGGCTTTTATGGTGGCTGCCCAAGTAGAAATCATCTCACAGTCGCACCAAGACGCCCCCGCCGCCCGTTGGATTTGTGATGGCAGTACCGAATACGAAATTTCGGAAAGCACTCGTACAAGCCGTGGTACAGATATCATACTGCACGTGGCCGAAGATTCGGAGGAGTTTTTGGAGGAGGCTCGTTTGCAACAAATTTTGGATAAATACTGTAAGTTTTTGCCTATCGAAATAGAATTTGCTGGCAAGATTGTGAACA
>JAYWHL010000571.1:0-2275 GCA_043777715.1 Cytophagaceae bacterium
GGTTTTAGAACAGCCATGTTGCAACTGGCCGTAAACATAGATCTCTCCGATTTTGATGCCATGGACGTTTGCGGAACTGGCGGAGACGGCAAAGATACCTTTAATATTTCCACGACCTCGGCCTTTGTAGTGGCGGGGGCAGGCCAAAAAATCGCCAAACATGGTAATCACGGCGTGTCGTCGGCGGTGGGGTCGAGTACGGTTTTAGAACATCTAGGCATAAAATTTAGTAACGATTCAGATTTTCTAAAACAAAAACTTCAAACAGCGGGTATCTGTTATATGCACGCACCGCTTTTTCATCCTGCCATGCGGCACGTGGGGGCAATACGCAAAGATTTGGGTTTCAAAACGTTTTTTAATATGTTGGGGCCACTACTCAATCCTGCCAAGGTTCAAAAGCAAATTACAGGAACTTATAATCTTGTCGTGGCTGATTTATTTGCTGATTTGTTTAACAGAAGCCAAGCCACTTTTGGTATTATTCATAGCTTGGACGGATACGACGAAATATCGCTAACCTCTGATTTTCAGTTAATTACCAACAAAGGAAAGCAAATGGTTAGCCCCGAATTTATTGGTTTTAGAAAACTAGACCCCTTGGCTTTGGGCGGAGGCAATAGCCTAAAAGATTCGGCAGAGATGCTGATAAATATCTTAGAAAACAAAGGCACAGAAGCTCAAATGCAGGTAGTGATTGCCAATGCAGGTTTGGCTTTGTCTATTGCTCAAAACATTATTTTAGACGACGCCCTCGGCCTAGCCAAAGAATCCATAATGAGCGGTAAAGCCCGAAATTGCTTAAAATTATTAGCAGAAGATTGATGCACTTGTATTATTCATGGAAAATCTCTCAAAAAAATGACTTTTCAAGACCTAGACCTTGCTGGTACTTATAGCTATGCCGACTACCTCAAATGGACTTTCGACGAGCGGATAGAGTTGATAAAAGGGAAGATATTCAGTATGTCGGCACCAGCACGGCAACACCAAAGGATTTCTGGAAAAATATTTAACAGAATCTATAATTTTTTGGGCGAAGATTCCCCCTGTCATGTTTACGAAGCTCCCTTTGATGTAAGGCTAACGCCATTGAAAAGTAACACAAAAGAAGACAAAATTCACACCGTAGTTCAGCCCGATATTTGTGTGATTTGTGATTTGGCCAAACTAGACGACAGAGGTTGTATTGGCTCGCCCGATTTGATAATCGAAATCCTATCGCCAGGCAATTCTCGCAAAGAGATGAAAGAAAAATATGAGATTTATGAAGAGAATGGCGTAAAAGAATATTGGCTTGTTGAACCTGCCGAAAAAGCCATTTTTGTTTATGTTCTCAACGAAAAGGGCAAGTACATTGGTTTGCAACCCGCCAGCCAAGGCGATATGATTAAATCATCAGTAATGCAAGGCTTTGAAGCATCGGTTACTGCTATTTTCAAGGATTAAAAGACAAAAAATGACCATTTTAGATAAAATAATTGCCCAAAAAACCATTGAAGTTACCGAAGTAAAAACCCAAGTTTCGGTACAAAGTTTAGAAAGAATGCCTTTTTTTGAAGCCAAAGCCAATTCACTCAAAGAAAGTTTGCTTTCAAAATCAGGGATTATCGCAGAATTTAAGAGAAAATCGCCCTCAAAAGGCATCATCAATGACACTTTGAGTGTTGAAAGCGTAACCACGGGCTATGCCAAAGCGGGGGCGAGTGGGCTTTCGGTACTGACGGATAATTTGTTTTTTGGTGGGTCGGCTCAAGATTTGCACCAAGCACGGGCAGCCAATCCTGCTACGCCCTTGCTCCGTAAAGATTTTATGATAGACCCCTATCAAATTTTGGAAGCCAAGGCTTGGGGGGCAGACGTTGTGCTGTTGATAGCCGCTAATCTTACGCCAAAACAAGTATTAGAGTTAGCCAAATTTGCCAAAAACCTAGGTTTAGAAACGCTTTTGGAAGTACACGACGAAGACGAACTAAACAGAAGTCTTTCCGAATTTATAGATATTGTGGGCGTAAATAATCGTAATCTCAAAAATTTTGCCGAACAAAACGTAGCGGCTTCGCTTGAATTGGCCGAAAAAATTCCGAGTCAATTTCTGAAAATTTCTGAAAGTTGTATTAGTCAGCCAGCAACTATAAAGCTCTTAAAGTCAGTAGGTTATCAAGGATTTTTGATTGGAGAAAATTTCATGAAAACTTCAAACCCTGGCAAGGCAATGGAAGTTTTTATTGCAGAAATCTGAACCAAAATTTATTACCAAAACTCATAAGTAAGT
>JAYWHL010000572.1:0-2274 GCA_043777715.1 Cytophagaceae bacterium
CGCTGTAAATGAGCCAGTTGCAAGGCCAATTTGCCTAAAAAGAAAATAATTCCACAGATATACAAAACTGCACATAAATGCCCCCACGTAAACGACGGCTCTTGTGGCCTAACGGCCGTGATGATTATCGCATTTGGATTGTAATAAGAATAAATTTGTTGGCTAACTTCCTGTGTAACAATCCATTGACCAATCCATGAAGATTGCAACACGGGAATAAAAAACGCTAACGTTGCCGACCCCACCAGATACGCACGGTTGAGATGATGAAAAGTTTCGTTGCGAAGCATCAACCGATAAAACCCATAAAAGAGTAATAGATAGATGTTTACTTGCAGTAGGTAGTGTATAAAATTCATAGCGTTAGCCCCCTAGCCGAATCATCGGGTTGCCCCAATGGAGGAATGAGAGGCCGTTTAAAGGAGTTAAAGAATAGTTTTATAAACGTGCTTTGTCTTCAAGGCTTAGGGTGGCAATGGCATAGCGTTGGCAATTACTTATCATCAGTTCGTCTAGTATATCCACCATGCTACCATATTGAGCATCAGTAGTGGCTTTGATTACCACAAAAAAATGTTTGCCTTTGTTTTGTTTAGCTTCAAACAAAATTTTTCTAATATGCTGAAAATCAGTACTTTTCATTTCGCCTTTCTGGCCTTCAAAATATTTTATGCTACGGTCTTTGTCTAAAATAACCGTAAAACCATCGCTTTCTTTCACAAAGGTTCTGACATCAAGATCAGGTTCGGGCATACCCAGTTCCATCACTTTTGGTTTTTGGAGGGTAGTTGTTAGCATAAAAAACGTAATGAGCAAAAAGCCCAAATCCACCATGGGCGTCATGTCTATCCGAGTAGAAAGTTTGCGAGAGCGAATTTTCTTGCCCGTATCTTGCTGGTTGTTAGTGATTTCGGCCATGGCTTTTAATTTGGTTAAAGGTTCTAATTTGGTTAAAGGTAATTCGGTTAAGGGGTTTTTATTTGGTTAAAGGATTTGATTTGGTTAAAGGCAAACAGGGTATTAATCCTTAACCTTTTGACCCTCAATCATTTAACCCTTAACCCTTCGACCTATTCTGAGTGCTGGACAATTTTACAAAATATAGCATAACACAGAGATTTGTCTAAGAATATTGCTTTCGCAAAGGTGGTTGGTGAGCCACCAACCACGGGAAAAGTTATGGTTTGATTTACTGCTTGCCAATTATATATCCCATCTTCTCATCTTCTCGCTTCTCATTTCCTAAGATTTTGAATCATTCTCAAAATTTCGTCGGCCTCGTTGATGTCGATTTTGTTTTTCTCTACAAAAAACGAAAAAACACTTTCTACCGAATTTTCAAAATAGCCTTCCATCAATTTTTCGGTGGCAAAACCTCGGTAATTGTCTTTGCTCACAATCGGAAAATACTCGTGTGTTTTACCAAAAGCATTGTGATTTACAAAGCCCTTTTGTTCTAATATTCTTACAATCGTTGAAACTGTATTATAGGCAGGTTTGGGTTCGGGTAGTTTTTCGATGATGTCCTTTACAAAACATTTTTCTATCTCCCACATTACTTGCATGATTTGCTCTTCGGCACGGGTTAATTCTTTCATTGATTACGTTGGCGATTGCCTTGTTTTATGCTTTAATAATTATTGAAACAAATGTATAACTATTATTTTAGTTATACAACTATTTTATTAGTTAATTTTTTGAATTATTTTATATTTAATTAAGAAACAGTAACAAAAAACAAAAAATTATAAAAACAAAATATTGATAATCAGGATATTAACAGTAAAAAATTACTAATTATCAGTTACTAAGCAACTTCTTTTGGTAAGTCGAAAGTACCGCAATTCTCCGAATTATAATTCCTGCAATTCGGAGAATTGCCGTACTTTTAATAAAATTGCCCAGTACTCAGCATAATTGGACATTCAATATTATCCATTCCTCGGTGGCTAAGTGTATCTTTGTGCTTCAATTTAACAAACAATATGATTTCAGTAGATAACGTAACGGTAGAGTTTGGGGGAAGGGCTTTGTTTAGCGATGTAACCTTTAATATCAACGAAAAAGACAGAATAGCCCTAATGGGCAAAAATGGGGCGGGGAAATCGACCTTGCTCAAAATTATTGCAGGGGCAAGCAAAGCCAACCGAGGTAGGATTTCGGCCCCAGCCGATGCCGTGATTGCCTATTTGCCTCAACACCTTTTGATGGAAGATGATTGTACGGTTTTTGAAGAAACTTCAAAGGCGTTTTCTAAAATTTTGGCCATGAAAA
>JAYWHL010000573.1:0-6271 GCA_043777715.1 Cytophagaceae bacterium
GCTTGGTTAGAATTGTTGTGGCGATGCTCAAATTTTTCTTGATAGCGGATGTTTAGCTTGGTCATTTTTTGGAGTTACGTTTAGGATTTAGCCATGATGAAGGCACAAAATTAAGCAAAAATATTGTACTTTTTTAATTATGACCTCTTAACTAATTGTTAGGCAAAAGGGTTTTATTTTAAATAAAGGAAGTCTTTTAAGGAAGGCTTCGCTCAAAGCGAAGCCTTCCTTTAATCCTTACACTACACCAATACATTTCCCGTCATTATTGCAGGTTTTTCTATGTTCATCAAGGCCAAAATCGTAGGGGCAATGTCGCCTAATTTTCCATTTTTTATTGATGTATGGTCTTTGTCAATTAATACACAAGGCACTAAATTAAGGCTATGTTGGGTATTTGGGCTACCGTCATCGTTAATCATATAGTCGGCATTGCCATGGTCGGCCAATACAATTACTGAATAATTACTAGCGATTGCGGCATTTACCACGGCCTCTAGGCTACTATCCACGGCCTCGCAGGCATCGACCACCGCCCCAAAAAAGCCCGTATGGCCTACCATATCAGGATTGGCAAAGTTCAGACAAACAAAATCGGCTTCGGCACTTTGCAGGGCTGGAACAAGGCCATCTCGCACGGCAAAAACCGACATTTCGGGCTGTAAATCATAAGTGGCTACCTTGGGCGAATTACACAAAATACGGCTTTCGCCTTCAAAAGTTTCGTTTCGGCCTCCCGAAAAGAAAAACGTTACGTGGGGATATTTCTCGGTTTCGGCAATTCTGATTTGCTTTTTTCCTGCATTGGCCAATACCTCGCCCAAGGTACTAGGCAGATTATCGTCATCAAAAACCACATTTACACCCACAAAACTTTTGTTATAGTTGGTCAGGGTATAATACTCAATGTTGAGTTTGGCCATACCTTGATCTATAAAATCTTCTTGGGTTAGGGCTTTTGTAATTTCTTGGGGGCGGTCGGTGCGGTAATTAAAACACAGTACCACGTCGCCGTCTTTGATTATGCCGTTGGGGTTTATAATCATTGGCTCAATAAATTCGTCGGTTATTCCCGCCAAGTAGGAGTTTTGCATGGCTTCGAGAAGCCCGCCTTCAACTACTGTTGTGCCTTGGCCTTTTACCATGGCGTTATAGGCTTTGGCAATGCGTTCCCAACGATTGTCCCTGTCCATGCCGTAATATCGGCCAGTTACGGTTGCAATTTTTCCAACCGAAGTTTGCAAAAAGCTCTGTAAATCAGATAGATAGCCTAGTCCCGACTTGGGGTCGGTGTCTCGACCATCGGTAAAAGCATGGATATAAACCTCTGACAAACCATTGTCTTTGGCCACATTGCAAAGAGCCTTGAGGTGGCTGATATGGGCATGAACGCCCCCGTCGGACACCAAGCCCATTAAATGAAAGGCTTTGTTGTGAGTTTTGGCATGGTTCATGGCCTTAATGATGGCAGGTTCGTGGCGGAGGGTATCTTGGGCTATGGCGTCGTTGAGGCGTACAAGGCTTTGTTTTACGGTTCGGCCTGCACCAAGGTTCATGTGGCCTACTTCCGAATTACCAAATTGGCCTTCGGGCAAACCCACCTCTGGGCCAAAGGTCACGAGCGTACTGTGTGGATATTTGACCAAAAGACTATCATAAAAAGGGGTTTTGGCAGCAATAATGGCCGAACGGTCTTCATAGCCTGTTTGGGCAATGCCCCAACCGTCAAGAATAACGAGTAATACTTTTTTGTTCATTTTTTGGGTGATGTTTGATAGTTGAGCTGCTTTAGGCTATGAGCGGTAAGCAATAGGCTTTGGACACAATTTTGTCAAAACTGTTAAATTTTTAGAAATGAAGGTCAAAATTAGTAAAAAAAAAGAACCTCGAAAGATTAAATCTTTTCGAGGTTCTTCAAAATCGGCAAATCGTTACTTACTTACCGCTCCACATAAAGAACTTTGGATTGTCGATGTAGGAAGAAGCATTACAAGAAAATTATTAATCTAATGGAATAGAGATTATTTTTTCGTTGCGTAGATGTTTTACTTGTTCTACTATCAAACCTGTATGTTTTGCAATATCTGCATCAGATAAGGCTGTTTGTAGGAGACTTTTTGCAATTTCAATCTGTTTACGTAGTTCCGCTTTTTCTTCTACAAGCATTTTTTCTGCCTTATCATCGGTTTCACGAATGCGAGCATATTCATAAGCCTCCAAATCGGCCTTTGTCCACAAGTGTTGGTCTGCCTCAATATAGGCAGACTTTAGTCCCTCATCATCTGCATTCAAGGGAATAACTGTCAAATTTTCAGCATTTTTGATAAAATATACCCATTTGTCTATCAGTGTATTAAGTTCTTGTTCTTTTTTTATGAATTTTGGTAATTCAATGAAATTGAAATCCAAGTCTTTCAGTTTATGTTCTTGGGTTTCGGCATCTAAAATTAAATGTCTTGATAAATAATTTTTAGTTTCTAAAAACTCAAAGTTCAAAATACCGATAAAAATGGTAGGTTTAAGTGTGTAGTAGTTTTCTCCCACACTAAGTTGTGAAGAATAGCTTTTGGCACTATAATAAACCACCCTCTTAGCAAATCCGATTTTATCAGTGAGTTGCATTTCGATAATGTACTCGTTTCCTTCTCTATCTTTTGCTTTAACATCTAAAATCGTAGATTTTGCTCCAAATACAATCGGGGCTTGGTATGGATTCAAGATAGTGGCTGAGTCAATTTGTTTCTTGCTTTCTAATTTTAGTACTGCATTTAAGAAGGAGGTCAAAATTTCAGTTTTTGCCCCATTACCAAAAATTTTGCGAAAAGCAATGTCGTTTTTAACGTCTGCAAATTGCATATACTTAGATAAATTTAACCCTAGTTGGAAAAGATATTCAAAAAATAAAAGCAAGCCTGTAAAGACTTGCTTTTATCAAAATCGGCAAATCGTTACTTACTTGCCGCTCCACATAAAGAACTTTGGATTGTCGATGTAGTCAGAGATACTCTTGTTATCAATGGCGGCAATCAAAAGCACCACCCAGTCCACCAAGGCAACAACGCCGCAGCCACCCAAGGTTAAGATATAGCCCACACCCGTAAGCGTGGCCGTACCCATATAAAAACGGTGGATTCCTAAACCCCCTAAGAAAAAGGCAAGAATCATGGCTGTCATTGCTGATTTATCAGAAGCAAAAACAGGATTGTTGGTTGTGTTTGTACCAGCGGCCATCATCGTGGCCATATTGGCATTGGCTTCGGCAGCGGGCATAAGCGAATTTACGGCAATACCATTGTTGATTGTGGCTTCGATGGCCACGTCATCAACAACATATTCAGAAGTACTGGCAAACGAACTTGAGCAAACGGCCAGCATGAGCATAGCACCGAAGATAATTTTTTTCTTCATGGTAAATTGTTTTTAAAAGATTGAAAAAGGTTAAAAAAATTATGAGATAGCAAACTAGTCAGAATCGCCTATAAAAGCAATCTAAGCGGTATATTTTATTTTAATTTGAACGAAACGCCCACTTCAAGGTTAGAGCCTGATGTATTAACGATTCCCAAATTGAGCTGTCCATGAACGCCAATGGCATCTGTGATATAGTACCTGGCACCCGCTTGGCCTAGTACTGCAAAGTCGGTCGAAGAGGCACTAATACCTAAAATACTAACGCCCGTCCTATACAAACCTGCCGTTGGTCCAGCATAAATATCTAGTTTATCAACGCCCAAACTAAGTACTTTAGACAAATGGTAGTTGGCCATACCACCAATAAAAAACGACGATACGCTAGAAGCTGAACCATACGAAATTTTTGCTCCAGCCCCAATATCGTCGGTAAGGCCATATTCTCCCGAAATCGTAATGGGACTAACGCTCGATTGAAGTTGAAGCCCCAAGTTGATAATCTTGTTGCCTTTTTCAAAGGCTTGGGCATTAGCCTTTTGGCTCAAAAAACAAACACTCGCCAGTGTTAAAATAGTGAATAGCTTTTTCATAAAAATGTTTTTGGGTTGAATAATCGTTTAACTGTTTCAAAGGAAACAGATTCAAAGGAAACAAAAAGGCATGAAAACAAGAAATTATTTACCTTAAATTTATTTAACGGTAGGCAAATATTCCTAAGCCTTCAAGCCTTTGAAGGCCGCAAAGCCTATCAAACAGGCCATTAGGATATTTGAAATAAGGTCTATGATTTTGCCTTTTTCTACGGTAATGGGTTTGAACTCAAACATTATCTCGTGTTTTCCCGCAGGTACTCGCATGGCCCTAAGCACATAATTTGCCCGTAAGTGAGGTACTAATTTACCGTCTATATAAGCGTTCCAGTCTCTATCGCCTCTGTAATACATTTCCGAAAAAACAGCGAGTTGTTCGCTTTGGGTATTGGACGAGTAGTTTAATTTATTAGGCTTATAATCAGTGAGTTTAATGGTGTTTTGAGCCGAATCTGACTTGATGCTTAGTCCTTTTACTTGCTCCTCAAAACGTTTGTCGATGATGGCCGTTTGTTTGGGGTCTAGCTTGTCGAGGGCGGTCATTTCGGCATCGGGGTTTGGTACGATGGTATAATTTTTCACAAACCAAGCATTGCCTAGGGCTTCGGGATTGGGGGCAACTTGTGGCGTGCCTGCTTGGTCGGGCTGAACGAAATACTTGACATTGAGCATATTAATTACGCCCCGATTGCCTTTGGCCAGTTGGCGTTCAAACAAATCTTGATACCTCCGCAAACGTGCCGCTTGATACCCTCCCAGTGATTTATGAAAATAAGAAGGCAGGGCATTGGCAATAAGATTGCCTGTGAGGTCAAAAACTCTATAATTGGGGTCTTTATCGGCCAAAATAATATTGTCGGTTGGGCTAGGTTCAAAGGTTTGTTGTAAGGTAGATTTACTGATAAAATCTTTGGCATTAAAAAATCTCTTTCCAACCGAAAACAAATCTAAAGTAACCAACACGATGAGCGTTGGTAGCAGAATATTTTCTTTCATTTTGCGTTGCAAGAAAGCCCAAATCAAGCCCACAGTTACCAAAACCAATGCCAAAGCCCTAAAGGCATCGCTCCAGTACATACTTTGGCGGTCGGCACGGAGGGCATTTACGGCATTCACACCAAACTCTTTGTTTTGGGTGGCCTGAGCTAGGCTGTCTCTTAGCTGGGTGTCGTTGCTAGAGGTAAAGTCAAACATCAGCCCAGGCACTACACACAAAAGGGCAATGATACCCAGGCTGATGAGTAATGGTTTTTTGATTTCTTGAAACGAAGGCCGTTGGTCGAGTATGGTTTTGATGGTAAGTACGGCCATCGCTACCATAAAAAACTGAACTAAAGAGAGGGTCATGGTTACGGCCCTAAATTTATTAAACAGCGGGAAATATCTAAACAAAAACCCATTGAGGACATCAAAATTGCCCCCCCAAGAAAACATCAACAATAGGGCTGTGCTGGCCACGAGCCACCATTTGAGCGAATTACGAACGATAAACATTCCTAAAATAAACAAAAAACAGATAATAGCCCCCGCATAAGCTGGCCCTGCCGTAAAACTGATTTCGCCCCAATAAGCCCCCAATTGAGCCTCTACAAACTGTTGGGCATTGGCGGGGTCTATGCTGGTGGCCATGGTTTTATAAATCTCTGATTTGGTGCTTAGTCCACCCATCGAAGCCCCTCCAAAGGCATTGGGTATGAGCAAAGTAAGGCTTTCGGCTATGCCATAACTGTACTCAAAGGCATAGTCTTTTTCTAGGCCATCGCCACCGCTCTTTTTGATACTTTCGCTTAGTTCTGATTTCCCTCTGATGGTTTCTTTTGAAAACTCATAATTGTTCCAAAGGCGTTCGGCGTTTGTGCCTATACCCAAAAGCATGGTTAGGGCTATAACCACACTGGCGTTGATAAAGCCCTTCAATTGTTTTTCTTTGATGGCTCTGATTCCTTCAAAAATCATTAAAAGCATCAGCATCAAGCCCATGTAAAACGTTATTTGTACGTGGTTTGAGTATAATTCTAATGTCATAAAAAATCCCAATAGTGCTGCTCCTTTGATGTACTGGCCTCTTAAACAGACGATTGCTCCGCCCAAAACCATTGGCATATAGGCGATGGCTAACATTTTTGATAAGTGGCCTGCTTCTATACTTACCAAACTATAAGTACCCAAGGCAAAAGCAATGCCCCCCAGCACAGAGAGCCATTGGTTTTGTTTGATGATTCTTAAAAAGATGTATGCCCCCAACATCATTAAAAATATAAAAATGGTGG
>JAYWHL010000574.1:0-2265 GCA_043777715.1 Cytophagaceae bacterium
TTTGAACAAATGGGTACACTTTTACCAACCCCCAACAATACCCGTGCGGCATCGGGGGCACCAGGCCGAGACTACTGGCAACAACGAGCCGATTATGACATCAAGGCCGAGCTAGACGATGCCAAACAGATGATTACAGGAACGGAGGTAATCACCTACACCAACTTTGCTCCAAATGCTTTGCCTTATCTTTGGCTACAACTAGACCAAAATCTTTTCAAGAAAGATGCCATCGGTACAACGTCTGGAACGGGGAGTATCAACCCCGAGCGTGGGGTGTCGGCCAGTACGTTTAAGGCCGTAACCGAAACTAAAGAATTTGGTTATAATATCTTGGCCATAAAAGACAAAACGGGTAATGCCATGAGATACACCATCAACGGAACGATGATGAGGGTTGAACTACCCACACCTTTGGCAACGGGGGCGGCGGTTTCGTTTTCGATTGATTGGAACTATCTCATTACCGAGTATTATGGTCGCTCTGGTTATGAGCTTTTTCCAAAAGACGGCAACTACGTTTATTGTATAGCCCACTGGTTTCCAAGAATGTGCGTTTATGATGACGTAACGGGCTGGCAAAACAAACAGTTTTTAGGCCAAGGTGAGTTTACGCTTTGTTTTGGAAACTATAAAGTGGCCTTGACCGTTCCTGCCGACCACGTTTTGGGGGCTACTGGCGAATTGCAAAATGCAACTCAGGTGCTTTCGGCTGTTCAACTCAAAAGATGGGAACAAGCCAAAACCGCTGGCAAGCCCGTTGTGATTGTTACGCAAGAAGAAGCCGAAAAAGCCGAAAAACGAGAAGTAAACACAGGCAAAAAAACTTGGATTTTTAAAGCCAATGATGTTCGAGATTTTGCCTTTACCACCTCCCGCAAACATATCTGGGACGCCATGCTTACCGAAGTAGAAGGCAAAAAAGTTTGGGCAATGTCCTATTATCCAAAAGAAGGAAATCCGCTTTGGGGTAAGTATTCTACCGAAGTGGTGGCCCATACCCTCAAAAGCTATTCTAAACATTCTTTGGCTTATCCCTATCCTGTGGCTATTTCGGTTCACTCTACCCGTGGAGGAGGTATGGAATATCCTATGATTAGCTTTAATGGCGGACGGCCAGAAACCGATGGCACCTATTCTGAAAGGACAAAATGGGGAATGATTGGCGTAATTATTCATGAAGTGGGGCATAATTTTTTTCCGATGATTGTTAATTCTGACGAACGTCAATGGTCGTGGATGGACGAAGGACTAAACTCTTTCTTGCAATATTTGGCCGAACAAGAATTTGACCGCTCTTGCCCGCCCGGTGCCGAACCACAGGGCATTGTAGAGTACATGAAAACCGCACAAACCAACCAAGTACCTATCATGAGTAGTTCTGATAATATCATGGGTTTTGGGCCAAATGCTTATACCAAACCTGCCACGGGCTTGAACATTCTCCGAGAAACCATCATGGGGCGTGAATTGTTCGACTATGCCTTTAAGGAATATTCAAATCGTTGGAAATTCAAAAGTCCAACCCCTGCCGATTTTTTTAGAACCATGGAAGATGCCTCGGGCGTAGATTTAGATTGGTTTTGGAAAGGCTGGTTTTATGGCACCGAACCCGTGGACCAAGACCTAGCCGATGTGCAATGGTTTGCCATAGATCCTCAAGATGGCGTTCAAGCCAAGGCTACTCAAAAGGCAACTGACGAAGCCAAAAAACAAACCATGGCTAATATTCGCAACAAAACGGATATCAAAGAAACAGCCGTTGAGAAAAACCCCGACCTCAAAGATTTTTATAATTCCTACGATAAATATACTGTAACCGATACCGATAAGAAAAAACAAGAAACTTTCACGGCTTCATTAACCGACGACGAACGCAAACTCGTGGCTCAGGGTATGAATTTCTATACCATTTCTTTGAAAAATAAAGGAGGAATGCCTATGCCTGTAATTTTGAAAATGGATTTTGAAGATGGCACGAACGAAGTAGTGAGGATTCCTGCCGAAATATGGCGTTTGAACGACAAGGCCGTAAACAAGGTAATTCCGACTAAGAAAAAAGTAGTGAAATGGACACTAGACCCCTTCTACGAAATTGCTGACATCGATACTGCCAGTAATGTGTTTCCAAGAGAACCCGAACAACCTACAAAATTTCAATTGTTCAAAGGCGGGGCAGGACGTTTTCCTGCATCAACCAACCCTATGCAAGAAGCAGCCAAACAAAAAGCTGGTGCTGTGGGCGGGTCTAAGAATTAAGAAGAA
>JAYWHL010000575.1:0-6241 GCA_043777715.1 Cytophagaceae bacterium
GCTGTATCGGTCTTTGGCCAGTGGCCATTTAATGTTGAAAGGCATTCGGTCATTAAAACGGCACAATCTTCAAAACTGCCATTGCCCATTTCTTTGGTATAAAAGGCCAAAGCATCAAAGTCTTTTGCAACGCTGGGCTTTGTTAAACCATATTGGTTTATGATAAAGGTTGCCGCTCGTTTTCGGAAAGCGTACAGGTACTTATGATTTTTGTTTGCTGTGATAAAACTTCTGTATTGCTCGTCAATTTTATCAAAAGTAGGAGTTGCCGAATGGTCAAGTTCGCTGTATTGGTAATCTTTGAAACCACTTCTAATAAACAAGCCGTCTAGTTCTGTCTGAAATTCTTGGATTTCAGCCTTGGTCATTAGTCTTTCTTCAAATGGGGCTTGATTGTTAGATTCGTTACAAGCCAATGTAACCAACACTAGGAGGGATAAAAAGAGGTATTTTTTCATGCTTGATTTTTGGTTTGAATTGAATGAATAAATAAGACTCCTGCAATTGGGCCTCCGCAATTACTACGATACATACTTGCGGCCGCCTCCATAGAAACATAAAATGTTCGAACAATAACTGGTGAATAACTGAAACCACTAGTCCAACTAAAAGTCAGTTGATATTCATATACCTGCACAAGTGCAGATCCCGAGGTGGGTGTTGTACAGGTATTATTGTAAGTGGCATAACTTACTGTAAAGGTTTGCCCAGCCTCTGCCCATTCACCGCTGCATTGGCAAACTTTGGCCATGGTAGATAATTGTGCGAACAAAAAAAGCACAAATAGTAATGATAATTTTCTCATTTTTAGATTTGAATTTAAAAGTTAATTTTTGTTTTTCCAAACGGTATGCACTGGTTTGTTAATATAAATGTAGAAAAAAAAAAAATTGAGAAATCAAAATTTTCATCAATTATTTTTAAACTATTTTTTAATTATCTGATATTTAGAAGTTTACGAGTATTATAAGCCATAATTCGATATTTTTCTACTATATATATCTAATAACTTTTGATGTTTTGTCAATTCCATTAGGCTTTTTAATTTTTTGTAGGCTTAGAAATACTGGGTTATGGAGTTATGTTTCTTAACTTTGTCAGTACAGGATTAGGTTGAAAAACCTATTTCTATATTGACAAAACGAGATAATGAATGAGGTAAGTATTTGAAAAAAGGCAGTTAAATGGACTATTGGTTATAAATCATAGAAAATAACGAACTATCAAAACCAATCTAAAAAACTCCCAAAAATAAATCTATCATGCAAAAAGGCTTTAAAGAATTGGCCAGTCAGTCGGCTCTGTATCCACAAGAACAACTCCAAACTGTTGCCAAAGGCCAGCAGGGGCTGTTTATTGGTTTGCCAAAAGAAAGTTCTTCGTCCGAAAACCGTATTGGTCTCACACCAGATGCCGTGGGGATTTTGGTACGCAACGGCCACCAAATTGTGGTAGAAACAGGAGCGGGTTTGGGGGCAAAGTTTAGCGATAATGCTTATTCTGAGGCAGGGGCAAGGATTGCTAGTTCGGCCGAGGAGGTTTTTGAGGCCGACCTTATTTTGAAAATAGAGCATCTTAAAGACAGCGAAATAGGACATATAAAAACTGGTGCTACCGTGATTTCGGCCTTGACCGTTCCAAAACTGACCGATGAGTATTTCAAGAAATTGAACCAGAAAAAAATAACGGGAATTGGTTTTGAGTACGTAGAAGACAAGGGTGGCGGAATGCCCATTATCAGGGCCATGAGCGAAATTGCAGGGAGTAATGTGATGTTTATTGCCGCAGAATACCTGAGTAGTTCGATGGGCGGCCAAGGGATTGTGCTGGGTGGGATTACGGGCGTGCCACCCACCAAAGTTGTGATTTTGGGAGCAGGAACAGTGGGCGAATTTGCCGCCCGAACCGCCCTTGGGCTTGGAGCCGACATCAAGATTTTTGACCAAAATCTCTATCGCCTTCAACGCCTAAAATACGCCATTGGCCAACCCGTTTACACCTCAATTATAGACTCTGAAACCCTGACCGATGCCGTGGTTAGGGCCGATGTGGTGATTGGCGCCATGCGTGCCGAGGGTACTCGTAGCCCCTGTGTGGTTACAGAAGAGATGGTGGCCAAAATGAAGGCAGGGTCGGTGATGATAGACGTGAGTATAGACCAAGGGGGCTGTTTTGAAACCTCCGAAATGACCACTCATAGCCAGCCAACTTTCAGAAAACACGACGTTGTTCATTACTGCGTTCCAAATATTGCATCACGAGTAGCCCGAACAGCAAGCACGGCTTTGAGCAATGTTTTTGCTCCTTTCTTGATTCAAACAGGTACGATTGGAGGTATCGAAGCGATGATTTTTAGTAATAAATGGTTTATGAAAGGCGTTTATTGCCACAACGGTAGCTTGACCAACCTCAAAATCGCCCGTCAGTTTAATATGCGATTCAAAGATTTAAGTTTGCTGATGATGGCCAGAATGTAGCTTATTTAGACAATTCATAATGTTGGTTAATGCCTTTTTCTATCATGGGTAAACCCTCGGTCATCCAAACGGGGGCGGGAGCATTTTTGAGGTAATAATCTAAAAACTGGTAAAGCCTGATGCTCAAATCTTTACGATTTTTACGTTGCACGAGGTTATGTTTTTCGCCGTTGTAGGTAAGCAACCAAGCGGGTTTTTGAAGGCGTTTTAGCCCCATAAAAAGTTCTATTCCTTGATAAAACGGCACGGCATCGTCTTCGTCATTGGCCATAATCAGCATTGGGGTTTGTACTTGTGGCAGATAAAACAAAGGCGAGTTTTCGATATATTCAGCAGGTTTTTGCCAAAGCGTACCGCCAATTCGGCTCTGGCTTTTTTCGTACTGTGCTTGTCTGGATAGCCCCGTTCCCCACCTGATTCCCCCATAAGCACTGGTCATATTGGCCACAGGGGCGCCTGCACCAGCGGCAGCAAACAAGTTGGTTTTGGTTACCAAATAGGCCACCTGATAGCCCCCCCAACTTTGACCTTGAATGGCCAAACGGTTGCGGTCGATGAAGCCTTTTTCTAACAAAGCCAACACCCCAGGTACAATACAATTATAGGCACTAGGCCCAGGAAGGCCATTTTTATAAACAATATCTGGCACAAACACCACGTAGCCATTACTCACACAATAGCTAATGTTAATGGTAGATGCCGACGGTGAAGGCACATAATGGGTGTAAAGATTATCCGAATTTTTTTCATAAAAATACGTTAGCATGGGGTATTTTTTGGCAGGGTCAAAGCCCTCTGGTTTATACAAAAGCCCCTCTAATTCTATGCCATCAGCCGATTTCCACTTCACAATCTCGGACGTTCCCCAGTTATAATTTTTTTGTTGGGGGTTTGCTTCTGATATTTTCCTGATTGCCTTAAAATCAAGCATACTGGCGTATAAATCGGGGTAATCGTTAAAAGTCATTTGCTGAAAAACAATATCATCGGTTTTTTCGGCTTTTAATACATTGGGCAACACATTAAACGGCCCTTGGTGCAACACCGTGGTTTTGTCTGCTGCCCAAGCCACAAAGCCGCTATGTTTGTTGCTTTCGTTAAACGACCTCAACACGAGCGTTTTGCCTAAATCAATACTCCGCTCTTCGGGGTTTAAGCGTATATATCTTAGGGTTGTTTTGTTGGCACGGCTTTCGGTAAGGCGAGTAGCCGACGCTGGGGCAAGCGGATTGATTTTCCAAATATCGTAGCGGTCGTAAATCAAAATGTTCTCATCGCCTTTACTCCAACCTGCTATGCCATAGGGACTTGGATAGTCGGGGTGGTCGTCTTCTTCGTCTGCAAATTTCCAATATCGGTTGTTGGTCAATACAAATTGTTTGTCTGTGGCCAGTTCTTTGGCTTGCCAAGCGGTGTCGGGTTCAGAAAACCAATAAGCAAACTTGCCTTCTGGGCTTATCTGTACGTTGCCCCTAATGTCTATTCCTATCGTTTTGGTGCTTCCGTCTTTTGTGGCAATGGTATAGGCATCTTCTCGGGCGTTCCAGTCCCAGTGTTGGTTACTGTACTTAGTATTAGATTTGGCCAAAACAAAATCTGCGTTTCCTTCATTAACCATCTGAACGTCAGGTATTTCTATACTTCCCAACTGTATCATTTTTTGGCTTTTGGGGTTATACACGGCCATATAGCTTTTTTTGCGGTCTTGTTCCAAACTGGCTTTTTGTTGGGGTTGCAGGCGTTTGTCTTGGTAATTCCACACTTCTACATTCACAATCTCGTCGGGCAACAGGGTCGTATCTGCCAAAATGGGTCTTGGGTTGGTTCCAAAAAACAGTTTTGAGCCATCTTTGGCAAATTTTGGTTGATATTCGGCACTTACCAACCAATTTTTGTCGGAGGCAGGGTTATTTTTTTCATCGGCAATAGCTTGGGCTTGGTTTTCTCCTTTTTTCCAAAAAAACAATTTTGGCAACCTCAACTGGGTTTTGGCGTTGGTGTCGAGGTCGGCCACAAAAGCCAACTGTTCGCCGTTTTCGGCAAAAGCCAATTTCTTGAATCTATGTTTTTTGTGGCCTATATATAATGCCTGTATTTGTTTTTGGGCAGGGTCGTAGAGATAAACCCCCGCCTTTTGCGTACTGTCATTTCCTGTGCTGGCAAAGGCCAAATACGAGCCATTTTTTGCTATTTCATAGTCGGTAACAAAACCAAAATTTTGTTCAGTATTATCCACTAAATTCCTGACAGTGAGCTTATAACCCGTTTCTTCGCCTTCTTTTTTAGTAGCTTTGGGCGTAGTTTTTTTGTCTTTGTTACTCGAATCTTTGCTAGGTTTAACTGCTGGGGCGGCTTCCGAAAGATACGCTAAAATATTGGCGGCTTTATCGGGTATTTTATAAGAAATAACCCTCGGAATTTTAGTTAAAGTGCTGGTATTCAGACTAAAAACCCCAAGCGAATCTTTAGGTAAATCTTCTTTTTTCTTTTTTTGGCGTTTTAAATCTTTTACCAACTTGCTTTGAGGTTTTATCTTAAAAACGGCTATGTTGCTATCATAACTCAATTTAAGGTCGGCACCTCTTGGTATAGAATCCAATTTTTCGATTTTCAGATTTTGTAATATCACCCTACCGTCTCCGTCTTGTGGGCTTAGGACATAGCCCAAATACTGGCCATTGGTGCTAATATTCCGCTCGGCAATGGCCTTCCAACCATCATAAACATCATGGCTAAGGTTTTTTTTACTTATAATTACTGGTAACGCAGGGGTTTTAGACTTGTTTTTTTGGGCAAAACTAAGCAGCCCAACAAGCATAAATACTAACACGAAGAATGATTTTTTCATAGCAATTGAGGTTTATAAAAAGAACAAGATTTGAATTTTTGAGTTTGAACGTCCGACTACAAATATACTAAAAATAGGCGTGCCACACTTCAAAAGCGTGGCACGCCTTTAACCCCCTATCCCGCCTTTAGTTTTGCCTTAAACAATCTCAGTTCGTCCCACGAATACCTCTCGCCTACTTGTTCTTTGAGTGGGCCTAGGGCTTCGTCGGTATAATTGGCAAAAAGGAGGTTTAATTCTTCTATTTTCTCTGAACTAAGTACGTCTTCTATCTCCAGTTGCCCCGCTTGTACCAATTTGGCTAAATGCCCAAATATAGTTCCCACCGAAAACTTTCTTATCTCGGCAATTTCTTCAATGCTTTTCTTTTGTTGCCACAGTTCAAAGGTTTCTTCATAAGTAGATTTTTTGATAACACCCTTGATTTTAACCTTTTTGGTCGTGTAGGTTTGAGGGCTTTCGTCTTCTTCTACAATACTGATATTCAAGGCTTTGAAGGCTTCTTGGGCTAGGGCAAGTTTCTGAATTTTATAATTTTTGATTTCGTCAGACTGTAAAACGTTTTTAGAAATTTCTTGGCCATTCAACAGCGTTTGTACCATCAATTTAGCTCGTATCAATTGCAAAACGCTCTTTACTTGTAGTTCTTCTAATACGCTCAATTCTTCAAAAAACAGCTTGGCTTTCTTGCTTCGTTTTACTTCTTCTAGTTTTAATAAAAGATTAAAAACAAGCTCATCGAGGGGGTTAAAAAAATACAAATACGCAGCATTAATTCGCTCTGCTAAATACTGAATATCAAGCACTTCGGCACTAAAAATTTTATCAAGTTGTACCCTAAATTTTGAGGCAAAGGCCAAGGTATTATTCATGGCCTCGGCTTGTGTTTTTGCCCATGCTTTCTGCCTAGATTTTA
>JAYWHL010000576.1:0-2252 GCA_043777715.1 Cytophagaceae bacterium
ATAAATTGGCAAAGCCAAGACCTCGAACAAGGCGTGTATATCCTTGACTATCAGTTAGATGATAAATCGATGGTAAAAAAGAAAATAATTAAAAATTGAGAATAAGCAATGAAGCAAAAGGTAACCTTTTCCGTGGTTGGTGGCTCAGCAACCATGGAAAAGGGACATTTTTAAAAGCCCTTCTCCTTTTGGAAAAGGGTTGGGCGATCGTCGCACGGATGAGGCGAAGCGAAGCTGGAAATTGTCCAACACTCAGCCTTTTCCGTGGTTGGTGGCCCACCAACCACCTTTGCGAAAGCAATATTCTTAGACAAATCTCTGTGTGATGCTATGTTTTGTAAAATTGTCCAACACTCAACTAAAAAGCCATAAACTATTTATAAAAAACTGAATATCAACCCTTTGTATTCCTTGTTCCTTTGTGGTTTATTTTGTGTTTGTACTTACTTCAGTGTTTTAATATCCTAAAGCCCTAATCACAATGCTCAAATTCGTTGGTGTTACTATTGTTTTAGCTTTATTTTTTTGTTATTGTGCTAATGGTCAAAATTTTAGCTCGTCTAATTTGCCCATTTTACAAATCAATACCAATGGCCAAGTCATACCAGACAACGATAAGATAACTGCCAAAATGACCATTACAGACAATGGTTTGAACAAAGAAAACCGATTGGCCGATAAACCCAATAACTATAACGGAATTATCGGAATAGAACTGCGGGGTTCGTCTTCGCAGAGTTTATCCCCCAAAAAACCCTTTTCTTTTGAAACTCGTGATAGCCTAGGCAACGCCATTGATGTACCCTTGATGGGCCTTGGCGCCGAAAACGACTGGGTGTTACTAGCACCCTATGCCGACAAAAGTTTGATACGGGACGCCTTTACGTATGACATTGCCCGACTGGCCAGCAAAAACTACTGGATACCTAAATATCGTTTTTGCGAAGTGTTCCTGAATGGTCAATACGAAGGGGTGTATCTGTTACTAGAGAAAATAAAAAAAGGTAAAAACAGGGTGGATATCAGTAGCCTAAAACCCACCGATAATAGCGGAGATGCCCTTACGGGTGGATATATCATAAAGCTAGATAAATTTACAGGCTCGCCAAGCAAACTATTTCCCTCGAATGTAAAAGCCCTTAATGGGGCTGATGTTTTGTATCAGATAGACTATCCCAAGTTAGACGACATAACCGACAATCAGGCCAAGTATATCCAAGATTATGTAAATGCCTTTGAAAACACCTTGCGGGGTTCCACCTTCCGAGACCCTGTGAATGGGTATCAGAAATTTGTAAATTTGGATAGTTTTATTGATTATTTTTTGGTTACAGAACTTAGCAAAAATGTAGATGGCTTTAGATTTAGTACTTATTTCTACAAAAACAAAGATAGCAAGGGCGGTAAACTAACCATGGGGCCACTGTGGGACTATAACTTGAGCTTTGGGAATGGCGATTTTTGCGACTGCTGGAAACATACGGGTTTTCAGTTTCAGCAATATAAAGTGCCAAATTGCACAACGGCTATCTCTTTTTGGTGGGAACGCCTCCTGCAAGACTCTACCTTTGCCCGCAAAACCGTTGCCCGATGGCAAACCCTCCGCAAAACCGTTTGGAATACCGACCGCCTCATTACCCTCATCGATTCCTCGGCAGGGGCTATAGTCCAACCTCAGATTCGTAATTTTCAGCGTTGGCCAATTTTGGGTATTAAAGTGTGGCCCAATTATTATATAGGTAGAAACTATGCTGACGAAATCGTACAATTCAAGACTTTTTTACGCAATCGCCTCACTTGGCTCGACGACCAACTGCCCACTTTCTATGAATTACCCACGGCCATTGCCCTAGAAACACTATTGCCCGAAAGTATCCTAGATGTTTCGCCTAATCCACTGATAGACAAAGCACTTATCTCTTTTTATGTACCAAAACCTGGGCAAGTTACCTTAGAAGTTTTTGGACAAAATGGCCAGAAACTAGCAACTTTATTAGACCTCCAAAAACCCCAAGGCAAAGACCAGATAGAAATGAACACACCCCTCCCAAAAGGAATTTTTTACTTAAAATATACCTTAAATGCCGAAACATTGGGTGTTAAAAAAATCCTAGGAATGTAAGTGGTTATTGATAATAAACCATAGAATAAAGTCTTGATACACAAATAATTACGACATTAATAGTGCCTTTCCCGTGGTTGGTGGCTCACCAACTACCTTTGCGAAAGCAATATTCTTAGACAAATCTCTG
>JAYWHL010000577.1:0-2248 GCA_043777715.1 Cytophagaceae bacterium
ATAATGGAAGGTGTGGTAAGCATTCCGCATGGATATGGCCATAATCGCAAAGGAATCAAACTCGATATTGCCCAAAAACACGCTGGCGTAAGTGCCAATGATTTGACCGACCATCTTTTGATTGATGAACTGACAGGAAATTCAGCTTTTTCTGGCGTTGAAGTCAGTATTATTATTTAAGAACCCCACAGCCATTGCCTTTCGTAAAAACAATAGGCTTCAATTATGAATTTATAGATTTCAAAATGAAATTATACCTAGTCCCAACGCCCATTGGCAACCTTGATGATATTACATTACGAGCCATAAAGGTTTTACAAGAAGTTGATGGCATTTTGGCCGAAGATACCCGTACCTCTGGCTATTTGCTTAAACATCTTGAAATTACCAAACCACTTTTTGCTCATCATGCCCATAACGAACATCAAGGCGTGGCGGGTGCAATAAAAATGTTGAAATCAGGCAAAATATTGGCCTTAATTTCTGATGCTGGAACACCTGCCATCTCCGACCCAGGATTTTTGTTAGTCCGTGAATGTGTAAAAGAAGGAATTGCAATAGAATGTTTGCCCGGGCCAACGGCTTTTGTGCCAGCTTTGGTCAATTCGGGTTTACCCAATGATAGATTTACTTTTGAGGGTTTTCTTCCTCACAAAAAAGGCCGACAAACAAGGCTAAAAAATCTATCTGACGAAGACCGTACCATGATTTTTTATGAATCGCCACATCGTTTACTCAAAACGTTGGGGCAGTTTGTAGAATATTTTGGAGAAAACAGACAAGCATCGGTTTCAAGGGAATTAACTAAAATTTTTGAAGAAACCCAACGAGGCACACTCCAAGAAATATTGAATCATTACACTAAAAACGAACAAACCATCAAAGGCGAAATAGTGATGGTAGTGGCAGGTAAAGAATTAATCAAAACCAAAAAATATGAAGATGAAGAGTCTTAAAAATCTTAAATTATTTATCGTAATTATTTTATTTTCAATGCTTTACAAACCATTGAAAGCCCAAACCAAGCTAAGCCCCAATGCCAAAGTTAGTATAATAACCATTGGCCCTGGCAAAGAGCTATATTCAAGTTTTGGGCATTCGGGCTTATGGGTTTCAGATGCAAACTATGGCATTGATAGGTTTTATAGTTGGGGTTCATTTGATTTTAGAACCAATAACTTTTACGTAAAATTTTTAAGAGGTACACTCCCCTACCAAATAGATGTAATTGATTTTGCTAGAGTTAGTTACTATTATTCAACCCAAGAAAATAGGTCGGTTACCGAACAGGTTTTAGATTTAAGTCCTTCCCAAAAACAAAGAATTTTTGATTTATGTGAAGAAAATTACTTACCTCAAAACCGAGAATACAATTACAAATTTTACTATAATAATTGTGCAACGAAGGTTCGGGATATGCTCCAAAAAGGTTGTGGCGATAGCCTTAAACTTTGGCAGGGAATGCCTACCAATAGTTACAGAACGTGGATGAATAGTTATTTAAGCGAGAAGCCTTGGGCAAGAATGGCGATGAATATGGCTGTTGGCGTACCTGCGGATATGCAAAACACCAGTAACCAATCGATGTGGCTGCCAGATAACGTGCAAATGGTAATGTCAAAATCTATGCTTGGGAGCAAGCAATTGGTGGGCGTTACCAACAAAATATATACCGCTACGGTTGAGCCAAGCAATTTATTGATTGATATTTTAACCCACCCACAGGTAGTAATTAACCTGTTTTATATTTTAATTTTTGTTTATTTATACAAAAAATCAAGATTTATTCCTACCAAAATAGACGCTTACTTATTGGGCTTTAATGGGCTTTGTGGCGTGTTTTTGTTGTTACTTTGGGTAGGTACCGACCACGGCGTAACGGCTCAAAACTTGCACCTTTCGGTATTGTTGCCTTTTAATTTGATTGTTGCTTTTATGCTGAGAAATCAAAAATATGCTTCATTCCTAAAACTCTATTTTTGGGTAATTATGGCTGGCGTATTGGCTTTTATACTTTTTCACCCAAGCCATTCTGTGCCAATGATGGCTTATGTATTTTACCTTTTTAGATACAGAGATTTTGTAAAAGGATAGGCAAAAAAGATAGGCAGGCTTTAGGAAGTAAAAGACAGGCAATGTTCCATTTGGCCAATATAAGTAGTTTAACAAAAGTAATGCGGTTTTTGATAAATTTTAATTAATTGATAATCAGGCGATTAAACTTCTATCTTCTCGCTTCTACATTCTA
>JAYWHL010000578.1:0-2247 GCA_043777715.1 Cytophagaceae bacterium
TTTTCCCAACACAAAACTGGTATGTTCTATTTCTACTTTTCGGGTATAAACATTGTAAACTAACATTTTTAAAACCACAAAAACGTATTGATTATCGTAAAATTCAATTTTTGGTTTTTGGTTGGTATTCATCACATCTTCTAACAACAAAGGGTGTAAATGATGAATCTTACCCACGGTTTCCATCACTTTGGCATCGTGTATTCCGTCCACATTTAGCCAAATCACGGCTTTATCTTTTTGATTGATATGGCAATTTTCGGGCAATTCTATTTTCTTTTCATCAAATTGGTATTCATTGTATTCCACCAATTGCAAGGTAGTTTTAGAGGGAACGTCTGGGCCAATATATATCAAATCTCCTGGCGATTTGCCCAATTTTCGTTTTAAGTTTGGAATATACATTTTCAATTCTTTTGATTTTAAGGGTAAATCGAAATCACAAATCTATTTTGGAAGGTGTTTCTGCTTACATAAATTTGGTTTGACTATCAAGGCAAACTACCTCACTGCATCTAAACCCAATCAAAATTAGTCGAATATTTGTGGATATTCTCTAAGGTTCAATCCATTTTTTTACCTTTGCCACAGAAACAAACTTATTTATGCAAAAACTATTTTTACTTGATGCCATGGCCTTGATTTACAGGGCTCATTTTGCTTTTGCCAAAACCCCACGAATTTCGTCTAAAGGGTTGAATACCAGTGTGATGTTCGGTTTTATGAACACCATGTTGGAAGTTATTCAAAAAGAAAAACCTACTCACATTGGCGTAGCTTTTGATTTACCCAAAAAGACTTTTAGGCATATCCGATACGAAGCCTACAAAGCTCAACGCCAAGAACAACCCGAAGATATTTCGATTGCGATTCCTTATGTAAAAAAATTGGTTGAGGCCATGAATATCCCTCTTTTGATGATGGAAGGCTTCGAAGCTGACGATGTAATTGGAACAATCGCCAAAAAAGCAGTTGCTGAAAATCCTGATATTCAGGTATTTATGATGACTCCCGACAAAGATTATGGTCAATTGGTGGAGGAGCGGATTTTTATGTACAAACCCGCTTTTATGGGAAAAGGCATAGAGATTTTGGGTATTGCCGAGGTTTTAGAAAAATGGCAAATCAAAGAAATATCTCAAGTGGTGGATATGTTGGGTTTACAGGGCGATGCCGTTGATAATATCCCAGGCATACCTGGGGTTGGCGAAAAAACTGCCCAAAAACTATTGGCAGAATACGGCACAATCGAAAATCTGATTGCAAACGCTCATCAATTAAAAGGCAAATTAGGAGAAAACGTAACAAATTTTGCAGAACAGGGACTGCTTTCTAAAGAATTGGCCACGATTCATATCGAGGTTCCCGTTGATTATCATGAAGCGGGGCTTTTGATTTCTGAACCTAACAAAAAAGATTTATCGCTTTTGCTAGACGAATTAGAGTTTAGAACCCTCCGAAAACGATTGCTAGGAGCAGAAGATGAAGCCAAAACAGATTCAAATTTGTCAGAAAAAAAATCAATAAATCCAACCCTCGCCAAGCCAAAATCGAATGGACAGATGGATTTGTTTGGGGGATTGATAGAAGAAAAGAAATTAGATACTGATGTTTTTGATGAAGACGAACCAAATTTTTTGACCGAAAAGGATACTATCCATACCACCGTACATCATTATCATTTAATTGATAGTCAAGAACTTAGGTCTTCTTTGGTTTATTATTTATCACATCAAAAAGAATTTTGTTTTGATACCGAAACCGATAATCTTGATGCAATAGAGGCAAATTTGGTAGGCTTGGCGTTTTCGTATAAAGCCAAAGAGGGTTTTTATGTGCCAATCCCAGAAAACAAGTCAGAAGCTCAAGCCATTATTGATGAATTTAAGGAATTGTTTGCCAATGAAGCCATTGAAAAAATCGCCCAAAATATTAAATATGATATGTTGGTACTTCAAAATTATGGGATTGATGTAAAAGGTAAAATCTATGACACCATGTTGGCCCATTATTTGATAGAACCCGAAAAACGGCATAATATGGACATTTTGGCCGAAAACTATTTGAATTATACGCCTGTTGCTATCGAAGAATTAATTGGTAAAAAAGGAGTGAAACAAGGCACAATGCGAGACGTGGACTTAGAAAAAGTGAAAGAATATGCCGCCGAAGACGCTGATATTACGTTTCAATTAAAACCCATTTTACATCAATCGCTTGCCAAAAATACAAATGCCATTAAACTTT
>JAYWHL010000579.1:0-2242 GCA_043777715.1 Cytophagaceae bacterium
AATGAATTACAGGGTTTTATAAAAATATATTTTCAAAAAAATAAACCTTTTGAAAATCATCAAACACTTAAAATTACTGGTAAAACGGCAATATTTCTGAAAGAAATTCAAAATTACCAATTCAATCACTATTATTTACTAATTTTGAAGCATTAATTCAAAGGCAAAAAATTTCAAATTCTAAAAAATGAACATTCACGAATATCAAGCCAAAGAAATTCTGGGCAAATATGGGGTCAGGATTCAAAGAGGGATTGTTGCCGAAACACCCCAAGCGGCCGTTGAAGCTGCACAAAAATTAACCATAGATACAGGAACATCTTGGTATGTTGTAAAGTCGCAGGTACATGCTGGCGGACGAGGAAAAGGCAAAATAGTTGGCACCGAACAAAGGGGCGTGGCCTTGGCCAAAAACATCGAGGCCGTTCGTGAAATTTCGACCAATATTTTGGGAAATGTGTTGGTTACAATACAAACTGGAGAGGCTGGCAAGAAAGTAAACAAAGTGCTAATAGCCGAAGATGTTTATTATCCTGGGGCCAGCGACATCAAAGAATATTACGTTTCTATACTTTTAGATAGAACCAAAGGCTGTAATGTTATCATGGCATCGACAGAAGGCGGTATGGATATTGAAGAAGTAGCGGAACATTCGCCCGAAAAAATTATCAAGGAATGGATAGACCCAACGGTGGGGCTTCAAGGGTTTCAGGCTAGAAAACTAGCTTTTGGACTAGGGCTTGAAGGCGAGGCATTTAAAGAATTTATTAAATTTATCAATTCTCTTTACAATGCGTTTATAGCTTCTGATGCCTCAATGTTTGAGATAAACCCTATGCTCAAAACATCAGATAATAAAATAATGGCCGTAGATGGTAAAGTAGATATTGACGACAATGCTCTTTATAGACACCCTGATTTGTTAGCCATGCGAGATTTATCCGAAGAAGACCCGCTGGAGGTTGAAGCTGGCGAAAACCACCTTAACTATGTAAAACTAGACGGCAATGTGGGTTGTATGGTTAATGGAGCAGGGTTGGCCATGGCCACAATGGATATTATCAAACTTTCGGGAGGAGACCCCGCCAATTTCCTAGACGTAGGGGGAGGGGCTAATGCCAAAACCGTTGAAGCTGGTTTTAGGATTATCTTAAAAGACCCTAATGTAAAGGCTATTTTGATAAATATTTTTGGCGGAATCGTTCGTTGCGACCGTGTTGCTTCGGGGGTAGTTGAAGCCTACAAAGCCATCGGAGAAATCCCAGTGCCGATTGTTGTACGTTTGCAAGGCACAAACGCAGCCGAAGGTGCAAAAATCATTGACGAATCTGGCCTGAGAGTTTTCTCGGCAGTTACCCTAAAGGACGCCGCACAAAGAGTAGAACAGGTTTTGCAAGCATAGATTGATAATTGTAAATATTAAGTAGCTCTGAGTGCTGGACAATTTTAAAAAATATAGCATAACACAGAGATTTGCCTAAGAATATTGCTTTCGCAAAGGTGTTTAGTGAGCCACCAACCACGGAGATAACAAGGATTACTTTGTTTGGACTACTCAGTAAATATTAGTAACATTGTTAAGAAACTTAAAAACCCCCAATCTTATAAGGACTGGGGGTTTTTGATTTTAGTTTACCTAAATTTTAATCTTGAGAAATTTATTTCGACAAAGGTTTTCTGTTTTGGTAATAAGTGAGTGCCTCGGGCATCCAGTTTGTGATTTGTCGAATACGTGTTTCGTCTGATGGGTGCGTTGATAAAAATTCAGGGGGTTTTTGGCCACCTGCTTTTTCAGCCATTCTTTGCCAAAACGGAATCGCCGCCTGTGGATTGTACCCCGCAATCGACATAAATATCAAACCAAGGTGGTCAGCCTCTGACTCCTGCGTACGGCCATGTGGCAATACTCTAGCCACTTGAACAGTACCTGGCACCAGCAAACCATACATTGAATTATACAAAGCCTGTGTTTGTTGCGGTTTGTTTTGCATGGCAATCCCTAGACCAATTTGCCCAGCTTGAATTAAACCTTGTGCGAGCAATCCTTCGCTCATTCGCTCGGCACCATGTTTGGCAATGGCGTGCGACACCTCGTGGCCCATCACCACGGCCAGGCCTTCCTCGGTTTGTGTAATCGGTAAGATACCTGTATAAACCACCATTTTCCCCCCTGGCATACACCACGCATTTACATCTTTGCTCTGCACAAGTTCAGTCTGCCATTTATAAGCCTCCAAATAAT
>JAYWHL010000580.1:0-2241 GCA_043777715.1 Cytophagaceae bacterium
CAAGGCCATGCCAACGCCCAAATTGTGATGGACGAATCTTGTGCCACATCTCTTACCCGCCGCAAAACACCGTGGCTCGTTGAAGACGTAACTTGGGATAAGGCCATGATTAAAAAAGCCGTTACTAATCTTTCGTTGAGCCTTAACAAACCCGTACTTAAACTAACCAACAAAGACTATAACGACAACGGAATTTCTGATCTTTTGGCTCAAGTTGGACAGGCTTATGAGCTTAATATTCAGGTGTTTAACTGGATGCAACATACCATAACAGGTTGGCCAGGAGGCAAGGCAAATGCCGAAGATACCAACCGCCCCGAACGGGCCAATCCTGTAAAAAAACGGGTAATTATTTTTAGTCCACACCCCGACGACGACATTATTTCGATGGGAGGGACTTTCCAGCGACTGGTGGACCAAGGCCATGAAGTGCATATTGCCTACCAAACCTCTGGGAATATAGCCGTTGCCGACGACGAAGCCCTCCGTTTTTGTGATTTTGTGGTCGATTTCAACGAAAAATTTGGAATAACAAGTCCCGAAGCTGATAAAATTTTTAAGAATGCGGCCAAGTTTTTACGAAACAAAAAAGATTCAGAAAAAGATACCGAGGCCGTTAGGCACGTGAAAGGTTTGATTAGAAAAGGAGAAGCCAAAAACACGTGTCGGTTTGTGGGGATTCCTCTGGAGAATGCCCATTTTATGAATATGCCTTTTTATGAAACAGGGACGGTTCAGAAAAAGGCACTTGGCGAAAACGATTATCAAGTGGTGGCCGACCTCATAGAACACATCAAACCGCATCAAATTTATGCCGCTGGCGACCTCGCCGACCCACACGGTACGCACAAAGTGTGCCTAGATGCCATTATGGAGGCCGTAAGAAGAATAAAAGAAAAAGATTTTATGAAAGATTGTTGGATGTGGCTTTACAAAGGGGCTTGGGCCGAGTGGGACATCGACCAGATAGAAATGGCCGTGCCGATGAGTCCAGACCAAGTTTTGAAAAAAAGAATGGGGATTTTTAAACATCAATCTCAAAAAGACGGCGTGGTGTATCAAGGCCAAGACAACCGAGAATTTTGGCAACGTGCCGAAGACCGCAACCGTGCCACAGCAGCTTTGTACAACAAACTAGGTTTGGCCGAATACGAAGCCATGGAGGCATTTGTAAGGTGGCGGTTTTGATGGATTTTAGCAGGTAATATTTCGTATTGATAGATGGACGACATTTATCAATACGATTTTTTTGTGAGGCTTTTGGTAATTGGTCAATTCAATGGCAATAGTTATTATCAAACCACTTCAACTGGTACGCAAATTTATCATCAACTCAATCTGAATCTTTCAGAAGGGAATCAATACCTTGTTTTTGTTCAAAAGCGTTAGTTTTTGGTTTTATAATTTTAATAGCCTTTGATATTCAGGTATTTGTCCGTATCTTTGCACCCATTTTCAAAACTATTAACAGTTTAAACATTACAATTATGTCTAACAATTATGAAACGGTATTCATTCTTACTCCCGTTTTGTCTGAGCAGCAGACAAAGGATGCCGTTGAGAAATTTCGGAACTATCTCACCGAAAACGGTGCCGAAATCGTGAATGACTATGCGATGGGCTTACGCAAGTTGGCTTATCCTATTCAGAAAAAAAATACTGGTTTTTATCAAGTATTTGAGTTCAAGGCTGCTCCTACGCTTATCAACAAACTTGAGATTGAGTATCGCCGTGACGAACGTATTATTCGTTTCTTGACTACTGTTCTCGACAAGCACGCTGTGGCTTACAACGCCAAGAAAATCAACAAGACAGCAGCTTAATGTAATGCTTGTTAGGAAATTTTTAAGTATCAAAAAAACTAAAATTAACATCTCATGTCTCTTGTAAACGAACCGGTTGAGAAAAATCAAAACCGAAAAAAATACTGCCGATTCAAGAAGTCGGGCATCAAATACATTGACTACAAAGACCCTAACTTCTTATTGAAGTTATTGAACGAGCAAGGCAAAATCCTTCCTCGCCGTCTGACTGGTACATCGTTGAAATACCAACGAAAAGTGGCTCAAGCCATCAAACGTGCCAGACACATCGCTTTGTTGCCTTATGTTGGCGACGCTCTGAAATAAATTTTCAAAAAGTTAATTATCTGCTTATCAGAATATTAACTCAAACATCTTCTTAGAAAAATGGAAATCATCTTAAAGACAGACATTGCGGGTCTAGGATATAAAAACGACC
>JAYWHL010000581.1:0-6199 GCA_043777715.1 Cytophagaceae bacterium
TAGGGTTTTCCAAGATAATTGTACTTGTTGGTTATCTTTTTTTGCAGAAAAATCGGCCAATTCAACAGGCAAAATACCTGACACATCTCTGATGAGGAAATCATCGAAATTTATTGTGCCAACAGACGTACTCGATTCCCACAAAAATTTCATTTGCCTTAACTTCCCTCCTGTTGAGGAATATTCGTCCAAAAAAAGTGTATTATCCACCCATACATCACTTTTACCAGTAGCCAGCGTAGCACTTCCACTTAAATCGGGTTTTACGTAACTAAAGGCTTGGCCAGTATCGTTGCAAACAATGGTTATTGTCTTTTCTCCCGTAAGGTCTGCTGATTGTACCCCCGTTGCTCGGTTTCTTAGCCTAAAGGTATTGGGAACGCTTGCTGGAGGAAAATCAAAACCTATTCTACAAAATACTTCGGAAAGAGCTGGAACGGTAGCATCATTACCTAGATTAAGGCTTGGCGGATTTCCTCCAATATAAAAGCCCGACTGAGCACCAGAAGGAGAGGCAGATGAGGAATTCGCTGAGATTTTGAATTGAACATACAAGGAAGTTGGCGAACCTGTAAAAGCTACATTCCTTACAAATCGCATAGAGCCTGCCGTAGCTGTTTTGTCAAAAACAAGTTTATCCCCTACGATTCCAATAGTATTAATTCCCCCTGTTGCTATCATATCCGTAAACTGCGTACCATCTGGGGCGGTTGCATGAATATAGTTGCTCAAAACGCTAGAACTACTAAAATTTTGCTCAAACAGTTTGGTTTGGGCAATGGATAGGTTTGTAATCAGAACAAATAGGAGGTATGATGTGTAAAGGACGATTTTTTTCATTTTTGCGGATTAAAACTTGAAATTTAGAAAAAAGAGCCTTTACCAATACTTAAAATTAGTTTCAAAAACTGAATCCCAATAGCATTGGTTTGTAAATAAGGAGGGAAAGGCTATCTAATTTCGATATATTTTTCGATAATCGAAACAAGTGCCAAAACAAATTAGCCAAAAAGGGTACAATTCAGAAAAATTTCATAAAAAAAGTCCCCATACGCAATATATGGGGACTTTTGTGATCTCGTAGGGATTCGAACCCCAAACCTTCTCATCCGTAGTGAGATGCTCTATCCAATTGAGCTACGAAACCAAATTCAAAATACGTTGTATGCTTCAATAAGAACACCGCCTTTTGGGACTGCAAAGATAAGGGCTTTTTGTAATAAATGAAAAAAGAATCTGAAAAAATATTAATTCAACGATATTCGTTCCAAAAATTAAGTCCTCGAAGGATTATTAAACGAAGGTGTATTTTTTTGCTGGTAGGCTAATATCTTGTCATCATCAATCGTTTTTGGAATTGTAATCACGAAGACGGTTTTATCTTCGGCTCAATTCTGTAATCCTAAGATATTTTCAGTATTTTTACTTTTAGCGTTTCAATTTCCATTTCCAAAAGCCATAACCAATCCTACCTTTAGCCATGAACTACAACTATCAACGATTTTTATTCAATGCCAAAATTGGGATTGAGGCCATTTCTAACAATAAATTTAGGGCAATTCTTACCTCTTTGGGTATTATTTTTGGTGTGGCTGCGGTTATTGCCATGTTGGCCATTGGGGCTGGGGCTGAGCGGGAAATCTTGGAACAAATAAAGCAGGTTGGGGTAAATAATATTATCATCAAACCTCGTTTAGAAAATGCCGAAAGCCAAGGCGAGGTAGCAAAAAATAGTTCTATTGGCAAAAAAGAACAAAAAAAATTCTCGCCAGGGCTAACCTTATCTGATGCTGAAAACATTGCCAATACCATTGCAGAAGTAGGGTATTTTTCGCCAGAAATAGAAATGGAAACCATGTTTTTGAGAGATGGCCTAACGTTTAATGGCAAAATAATTGGGGTAAACAATAGTTATTTTGAGGTAGCGGGCGTGAGTATTCAAGAAGGGAAGTACTTTACAGGCAGCCAGTTAGAAAACTCTGAACCTGTGTGTATTATTGGTAGAAATGTAAAAGCGAAACTGTTTGCCCAAACCAACCCCATTGGACAAACTATAAAATGTGGGCCTAATTGGCTAACGGTTATTGGCGTGTTGGAGGGGCGAGAAGTGTCTGAAAGTTCAGTAAAAAAATTATCAATCCGAAACCTCAACACTGAAATTTATACGCCCGTCAAAACGTTTTTGTTACGATACAAAAACCGAGCAACCCTAACCGCCCGAGACATTAGAAATGCCGCCCAAAGCCAAGAACAGGGCGATCAAGGGGCTGTAAAAGCTAATTATCATCAACTCGACCGCTTGGTTATTAACATCAAAGACAGCAAGTTTATAGACCCCGCCACGGCACTTATCGAAAAAATATTGAAACGCCGCCACAACGAAGTAGATGATTATGAGATAGTTGTACCCGAGTTGTTACTTAAACAAGAACAACGCACCAAGCGATTATTTAACATTGTATTGGCCGTAATTGCCTCAATATCTTTGCTTGTTGGCGGTATCGGCATTATGAATATCATGCTGGCCTCGGTATTGGAACGTATCAAAGAAATTGGATTGAGGCTATCGCTGGGAGCAAGAAAAAAAGATGTGGTAATGCAGTTTATGTCGGAGGCCGTGGCCATTAGTTTTTCAGGTGGGATTATTGGGATTTTACTTGGTGTGGGCATCAGCTATTTTATCGAACAATTTGCTGATATACAGACCATTATCTCGCCAGTATCTGTTTTTTTATCGTTTATTGTTTCTATATCGGTGGGGCTGATATTTGGTATTTTCCCTGCCAAACGAGCTTCTGAACAAAACCCAATCGAAAGTTTAAGGCACGAGTAAAGCTACCTGATTTTGATTTGTAATAATTTGATAATCAGTTTATTGTAAATCATTTTCCGTGGTTAGTGGCTCACCAAACACTTATGCGAAAGCAATATTCTTGTACAAATCTTTGGATTATGCTATGTTTTTTAAAATTGTCTAGCCCTCAGCGTATTTACCATTGATTAACGGGGCAAATCACTCGTTGTTTGTTGTTGAGCATAATACCAATCACAACTTCGTGGGAGGCACGGGCGGCAAGATTGATATTTGAAAAAACAAAGTCGTAAGAATACCCCACATTAAACATTGAGTTTACATTAAAACCAACTAGCCCCACAAAGGCGTCTTGATAACGATACGAAGCCCCCAACCAAAGCCTATCCCGATAATACACCTTGGCGTTTGTATCAAACGATAGGGGCGATGCTTGTACGTATTTGAGCATAATCGAAGGCGTAAATGCCCAATCTTCATTGATTTCTCTTCGGATTCCTGCCGTCAAAAAATAGTGTGTTTCTTGTGTGCCAATCCAGCCATAAGGTTTGCCGTCGGGTAGGGCATCGCCAAAGCCAAAGTTTTGGAATACGATTTGATTGGCCGAAGCCCCCACATAAAAGTCTCTGTCATAAAGCCAAAGCCCAAGGTTAAGTTCGGGTTGATACCCGTTTAGCTTGCCCGACTGTGCCAGAGGGTCGTTTGGATTGGCCAATTTGATTTTGTCGAAATCCAAACTATTTTGGACTACGCCCAGGCCAATACCCAAAGAAATTTTCATGGTATTTTGTAGCGGAATATGCTTGGCAAAACTAAAATTTAGCGATGTTCTTGAAATAGCCCCAGCGTTGTCGGCCACAAACAAAGCCCCAAGGCCGCTGTGTGCGGGTACTCTTTCAAAACGATTAGTAAGTTTAATGTTAGGTTTCTGGCCTCTGACGGGCGTTGGCCCTCGGCTGGTTAGGTCGGGTTTGTTCAATGCCCAATGGCCTGATACATAATAGGTTGTAGGCTCGCCACCAAATCCCGTCCATTGATTACGATAACCCGTTTTTATATCTGCGTAGTCTTCTATACCACTAATGGCGGGGTTTAGCACATAATTGTTCATCATGTACTGGCTATATTGTGGACGTTGTTGGGCAATTGAAGGCTGGAAAAATGGCTTCGCAAAACCCAAAACAAGCACAAAGAAGTATATTTTTTTCGCCATTTAGAGGAGGAGTGTCTAAGAAGCTGTTTAAACTTATTTCTTTTGCCCTAAACGGGTTGTTTTCAGCCCATACTTTAGATTTTTTGTCGTCCGTAGCGATGCTACGCACTCAAAAAAATCTGCGTATGGACAAAAAACAACCTCTTTTTGACCTAAAACCAAAAGATTAAACAGCTTCAACTTTATTTTGACCCGTATTTACGGCTTGATTATAATTTTCAAATAAATTTACGGCATTTATGTTAAAATTATAACTTTTTTGCTTCTTCCCAAAAAACGTCCATTTCGGCGAGGGTCATTTCTCGAAGTGTTTTGTTGTTTTCTTTGGCTCGTTCTTCAATATGCTGAAAGCGTTTGATAAATTTTTTGTTGGTTCGTTCCAAAGCTGTTTCGGGGTTGAGGTCAATAAATCGTGCATAGTTTACCAACGAAAACAGTAAATCGCCAAATTCCCCTTCTGCTTTTTGGAGGTCAATGGCTTGATTATCAGTAATGTTAAACTCTGCTTGAAACTCCTCCATTTCTTCTTTTACTTTTTCCCAAACCTGTGCCTTATCGTCCCAATCAAAACCTGCCCCTCTGGCTTTTTCTTGTATTCTCATGGCTTTTACTAGGGCTGGCAAAGAACTTGGCACGCCTCCCAACACCGATTTGTTGCCTTCTTTCAGTTTTATATCTTCCCAATTTTGTTTTACCTGTGCTTCGTTTTCTACTTTTACATCGCCATAAATATGCGGGTGCCTGTTCACTAACTTATCACAAATGGCATCTAAAACATCGGCAATGTCAAAGGCTTGGGTTTCGGAGGCAATTTTGGCATAAAATACCAAATGGAGCATTACATCGCCCAATTCTTTTTTTATTTCTGGAAGATTTTCGTCTAATATAGCATCAGAAAGCTCATAAGTTTCTTCAATAGTTAAGTGCCTAAGGCTTTGTATGGTTTGTTTTTTGTCCCAAGGGCATTGAGTCCTCAGTTCGTCCATGATGGTAAGCAGGCGGTCGAAGGCCATGAGTTGTGTTTGTCGGGCGGGGTTTAGGTCTTGAAAATTCATGGTTTTGGGAGAGTATTTTGTTAATGATTTCGATACAAAAAAACCATTGCAACACTTGTAAATTTTGTGATGCAATGGTTTTATTTTATTTTTGAGCGAAGTAGTTTTCTAAAACTAATGAGTCGTTTTGTTGATATAACAGCCTGATTATCAATCAAAAAACACTTACGACGACAACACCGCTCCAAAATACTCACGGTTCATACGGGCGATGTATTCCAAAGAAATTTCTTTTGGACATTCGGCCGCACAAGCCCCCGTGTTGGTACACGAGCCAAAGCCTTCTTCGTCCATTTGGGCTACCATTTTTTCGGCACGCATTTGGCGTTCGGCTTGTCCTTGAGGCAAAAGCGATAGTTGAGAAATTTTAGCCGATGTAAACAACATGGCCGATGCGTTTTTACAGGCTGCTACACAAGCCCCACAGCCTATACAAGCTGCTGCGGCAAAGGCTTCGTCGGCATCGTTTTTAGGTATTGGCAACGAGTTTGCATCTTGGGCATTGCCTGTGTTTACAGACACAAATCCTCCTGCGGCCATAATTCGGTCGAACGACGAGCGGTCAACGGCAAGGTCTTTTACAATCGGGAAAGCCGCAGCACGCCAAGGCTCTACCACGATAATATCGCCATCATTAAATGACCTCATGTGTAGTTGGCAGGTAGTTACGGCATCTTTGGGGCCATGGGGGCGGCCATTGATATACATACTACACATTCCACAGATTCCCTCACGGCAGTCGTGGTCGAAGGCAATAGGCGATTGATTGCTACCAATAAGTTGCTCGTTTAGTACATCAAACATTTCTAGGAATGACATATCTGGCGAGATGCCTTTTACCTGATAGGTTTCAAATTTGCCTGTTGCTTTTCTATTTTTTTGTCTCCACACTTTTAGTGTAAGATTCATGTTTCCTTGACTCATAATTCTTTGATGTAAATTAAGATTGGTTACGCTATTTTTATTCTATATCTATGCCAATTCCTGTCATAAATCCAGATAATTGTTGGGTATAAATATGATGAAATTCATCAATTTGTTTTTGGGCTTTTTTGGTATTGTAATATCGTCTAATATAAAAAACTATAAATGGTAAAGTAGGAATCAAAAGCGTGGTTA
>JAYWHL010000582.1:0-6194 GCA_043777715.1 Cytophagaceae bacterium
TTAGGATATTTACCTGCAATTCGCTCGAAATAATTTTGGTAACATCGTTTACTAGCCCTACCCTATCCAAACCCCTGATGGTTAAACCTGCCGTAAAGGCCATGTCTATCTGGCTTGCCCATTTGGCTTTTATTACCCTGTCGCCATGCCTAGACAATAATTCGGTAGCGTTGGGGCATTTGGTTCTATGAATTTTGATGCCTTCGTTTACAGTTACAAAACCAAAAACATCATCGCCTGCAATAGGATTACAACATTTGGCCAATACATAGTCCACCCTGTCCATGTCTTCGCCAATGAGCAAAAAATCAGAGTCTTTACCCTCGCCATGATGTTTTTTTATTTCCTTTACAAACGATTTTGTATCTGTAATCGGCTGTTTAATTTCTTTTTCGGCGTGTTTTCGGTCTTGGGCGTCTCGGGCAACTTTCCAGCGTTTTAGGTCTTCGGGTTGCAAAAAGCCTTTGCCAAATCTATAAAAAATATCATTAGTGTCTTTGGCATTAAAATACGCCCTTAGCTGATTGGTCGATTCCAAGGTCAGTGGGCCTAACCCCAAAATTCTAAAGCGGTGTTCTATAATGTCCTTACCTCCTGTGATATAGCGTTTGTTGGCTTCTTTGATATAATCTTTGATACGGGTTTTGGCCTTGGTTGTTACCACAAAATTTAGCCAATCGTCTGATGGTTTTTGTTTTGTGGCCGTCAAAATCTCTACTTGGTCGCCATTGGTCAGTTTGTGGCTTATCGACACCAGCTTATGGTTTACCTTGGCCCCAATACACCTTGCCCCCACTTCGGAGTGAATCTCAAAGGCAAAATCCAAGGCCGTAGAGCCGTTTTGTAGCACCACCAACTTGCCTTTGGGCGTAAACACAAAAACCTCTTCTTGATACAAACTACTCCTTATTTCATCTACAAATTCCACCGCCGACTTTGTCTTGTCTGTACTTTCCAGGGCTTCTCTCACTTGGCTCAACCAACCCTCAAACGCCTCGCCATTCCGAGTATCATGGCCTTTGTATTTCCAGTGGGCGGCAAAACCCTTTTCGGCAATTTCGTCCATTCTTTGCGAGCGTATCTGTACCTCCACCCACTGGCCTTGTTTGCCTTCGCTCATTACGGTGGTGTGCAACGACTCGTAGCCGTTCGATTTTGGCGTAGAGATAAAATCTTTTAGCCTATCAGGATTGGGCCGATAATGGTCTGTAACGATACTATAAACGTGCCAACAAGCGGCTTTTTCTTGCTCACGAGGTACATCTACAATAACCCTTATGGCAAAAAGGTCATAAATTTCCTCAAAAAGCGTATTAGAACTTTTGATTTTGTTATAAATAGAATAAATACTTTTGGGGCGGCCTTTTATCAAATATTTAAATTCCGTTTGTTCAAGCCCCCCCTCAATAGGAGCAATAAAATTATTCACAAACCGCTCTCTGCTCTGTTTCGATTCGTTTAGTTTTTTGGCAATTTCTTTAAAAACCTCTGGTTCGGTATATTTCAAACACAAATCTTCTAATTCTGACTTTATAGCATGAAGCCCCAAGCGATGTGCCAAAGGAGCATACAAATAAAGAGTTTCGGAGGCTATTTTGAGTTGTTTTTCACGAGACATACTCCCCAAGGTTCGCATATTGTGCAGGCGGTCGGCTAGTTTTATGAGGATAACCCGCACATCATCGGATAGGGTCAGGAGCATTTTCCTAAAATTTTCGGCCTGTTGTGATGTTCCAGAATCAAAAACGCCCGAAATTTTGGTAAGACCATCAATTATTTTCCGAACATTTTTCCCAAACATTTCTTCAACGTCTTTCAGTTCCATGTCCGTATCCTCCACCACATCGTGCATCAAGGCACAAATAATAGAGGTTGTACCCAAGCCAATTTCCTCAACACAGATTTGAGCCACTGCAATCGGATGAAAAATATACGGCTCGCCCGACTTTCGCCTCATTTCTTTATGAGCCTCTGCCGACACTGTAAAGGCTTTTTTGATACGCTTGGCGTCGTCTTCTTGCAAATAAGGCCGTGCCGTTTTTACGAGTAGTTTATATCTTTTTAATATTTCTTTGCGTTCGGCTTCAAAGTCTAATTCGTATTTAGGTTCTGTCATGGTTGGCGATGTTATTGTGGCGATGTTCTATTTTGTGAATGCCCTAATTTAAGACCTTTTGGCACAAAGGCCAATAAAATTGTAAATAATAAAATATTTTGTTGAAAAAGTTTGACTTATTAAATTTGAAAAATTACCTTTGCAGTCCAATTCAGAAAGAGCGAATTGGTTTATCAAATACGGGCGTGGCGAAATTGGTAGACGTACCAGACTTAGGATCTGGCGCCGTGAGGCATGTGGGTTCGAGTCCCTCCGCCCGTACTCAAATAGAAAATGGCTTGTCGCATTTTCAAAATCAAAAACCCTCTAAGCTCTCCAAGGCTAAGAGGGTTTTTTTGTTTATTATCCATCAACATCATATTCACCATTCAATAGCAAATACATGAACGTAGTATTAACCAAAGATACCAACACCCACGGAATCATTACGATAGACATCGCCACCACCGATTACAAGGCGTCTGTGGACAAGCAAGTAAAAGAAACCGCCAAAAAAGCCAATCTAAAGGGTTTTCGTCCAGGCAAAGTACCCGCAGGGCTTATTCATAAATTGTACGGAAAAAGTATTTTGATTGACGAAATAAACAACTTATTGTCCAAAACAATTACTGATTATATCCGTGAAAACAAACTCCCCGTAGTTGGCGACCCTATGCCCAACCTAGAAAAAGCCAATGACGTAAACTGGGATAATGCAGGGGATATGTCGTTTGAATATGAAGTGGGCCTGGCAAGCGAGTTCGATGTGGACTTGACAAACATTCCTGCCATAAAAAGTTATGAAATATTGGCCACCGACAAAGAAGTAGATGAAACCATCGCTGATTTGATAGTAAGATTTGGCCAAGAGTCTAGTCCAGAAACCGTTGAAATTGGCGATATGTTATTTGGAGACTTGGTTCAGGGCGAATATACCCTTAGTACAGGCATTCCAACCAAACAACTGTCCGAAACCGCCCAAGCATTGTTTGTTGGCCAAGCTAAAGATGCGGTTGTAAGTTTTGATATTCAAACTTTGTTTGCCGAAGCAAAATCATTGAAACTAGCCACCAGCAAAACCGAAGAAGAAGCCGCTGCCATGATGGGCGACTATACCTTTAAGATTGAGAATATTTCAAGAACAGCAAGTGCCGAAATGAATCAAGAATTTTTTGATAAAGTTTTTGGTCCAGAAACGGTAAGTACGGAAGAAGAATTTAAGGCTAAATTGGTAGAAACCCTCCAAGAAAACTACAAGAGAGAAGCCGAATTTTTGTTGGACGACGACATCGTAAAAGGTTTGACTGCCAATATTGCCATAGAATTACCTGATGATTTCTTGAAAAAATGGTTGCTTGATAGCCAAGAAGCAGGGAAGTTTACAATCGAAGACATAGAAAATGATTATGCCAAATTTGCTAAAGATTTACGTTGGACACTCATCAAAAATCGTATTGCCGAAAACGCAGACATCAAAGTAGATTACAGCGAATTGATGGAAAAAACAAAAGAAATGTTTCGCTCACAATTTGGGAATATGGTGGGTAGCGGTGGCCTAGACGACCAAATGGAAGGCATTATTGAGAAAGTAGCCACTAATTATTTGACCGACAAAGAACAAAAAGGCAATGTTCAGAATATGTTTAACCGTGTGTATTCGGACAAAGTGATGAGCTACGTTCGTCAAAACATCAACGTCAGCAAAGAAAGCGTTGATGCCGAGACCTTCAAAACCATAGCAAGTGCTGAGATTTAACAAGGTTTGAGATTTGACAACTAAAAAGAAGTTGTCAAATCTCAAATCTATCATTCAAAAGCCCTGACAGTTTATCATAAATTGTGAGGGCTTTTTTGCGTTTATCAAAGAAATATGCCAATTTGACGTTATTAAAAAATTAAGCACAGTTTTTGACAGAAACCTAGAAACAAATAAACAAAACAGCTATGTTAGATTCACAAGAATTCAGAAAATATGCAGTACATCATAGAGGCATGAGTGGCAACACCGTGGACCAGTACATGAACCACCTCAACCATAATTTTGGCGATATTGTAGCCCCCGTTACTGATACTACGCAGTATATTATTGAGGAACGCCCCATGCGATTTGCCCAAATAGACGTCTTTTCTCGTTTAATTATGGACAGAATTATATTTTTTGGCACACCCGTAGATGACCAAATTGCTAATATCGTGGTTGCCCAAATGTTATTCCTAGAATCAGCCGACCCTCGCAAAGATATTATGATGTATATCAACTCGCCAGGTGGTAGTGTGTATGCAGGTTTGGGCATTTACGACACAATGAATTATATCAAACCCGACGTGGCTACAATATGTACCTCGTTAGCGGCTTCGATGGGAGCAGTGTTGCTGGCTGGTGGGGCAGCAGGCAAGCGGTCGGCGTTGCCACACGCACGAGTAATGATACACCAACCAAGTGGCGGTGCCCAAGGTAAATCGACAGATATTGAAATAACAGCCCGTGAAATTGTGAAACTTCGTGGCGAATTATACGACATTTTGGCTAAACACACAGGCCAAACCGTAGAAACAATAGAAGCGGATTCGGACAGAGACAAGTGGTTTAAGGCCGACGAAGCCAAACTATATGGCTTGATAGACGAAGTGTTGGTAAGATAAAAGAAAAGAGCAAGTTACGTTAGAAAAACAACAACTTGAACCATAGTCCCGTTGGTGTAATATTTTAATTTAAGATATTACACCAACGGGATCTTTGTTTGATTATCGATTTCGCCCTCAACTTAGCCTACCAAATAAAAACAAACAAAATGCTCGTTGTCAGTTAATTACAAAAGTGGTCGTCAAAATATAATCAACATTTTTTGAAATATAATACCCTGTATTTCAAGCCAATAACTCATGGCTAATTGCCAAAAGCTACGTAATTTAAGTAGCTTTTGAATTTCAATTTCTCTATAACCACTTTTAGGTCGTAAATTAGGGGAAATTTTTTTAACGCTTTTACCATTACATGACTTACTGTATCGGAATCAAAATAAAATCGGGTTTAGTGGCCTTGGCCGACACCCGTATTAGCACAGCCTCGGGCGAGGTTTATACCAATAAAAAATTATCTGTTCATAAAGTAGGCGGTTGCCCTGTGTTTATAATGACGGCAGGGCTGCGGTCGGTGCGAGATAAAAGCGTAACCTACTTTAAACACGAAGTAGAGGATTCGGACTTAACCTTCAAACATACTTTTGAGGTGGCCAATGCCTTTGGCGAGCTTTTTAGGCGGGTAGCCAGAGAAGACAAAGCCGCCCTAGAAGCCGAGGGATATAAGTTTAATTGTACGGCAATTTTGGGCGGACAAATGCCCAACGACCAAGAACAGAGACTATTCTTGATTTTTCCAGAAGGTAATTGGATAGAAATAAACGAGGGGCTTTTGTTTCAGATTATCGGAAATTCTAATTATGGTAAACCCATGATTCATAGAAATCTGACGTTTGAGTCGAGTTTGGAAGAAGCCCTAAAACTAGCCTTTTTGTCGTTTGATGCCACCCGAGTCAGTGCCAATGATGTTGATTTTCCTTTAGATGTGGTGCTTTATAAAAAGGATTCGTTCGAGTTTGTGGAATATCGCCTTCAAAAAGAAGACCTCGCCGAAATATCGGAACAGTGGGCGGCTTTGCTCAAAAACTCACTCGAACGCCTGCCCAACGATTGGATGAAACCAATGACCAGCCAAATGAATTGAGAAGTTCTGACTTATGGTTATTTCTTTGATATAAAATCAACGTTTAAAAGAATACTTTGCCTAAAACACGCTGAATCAGTACAAATACAAGATTAACCACAAAGGCACAAAGAATACAAAGAGTTGATATTCAATTTTTGCCTTTTTAGTTATGAGTACAAATACAAGATTAACCACAAAGGCACAAAGAATGCAAAGGGTTGATATTCATATTTTTGTGAATAGTTTTTGTATCTTTTTTATAGATTAATTCTGCTTACTTAGCCCTACACCATGCAAGAAGTATTATTTACCGAGGCCATAGACTTATTAAAAAGGCTCATAGCCACGCCTTCTTTGAGTAAAGAAGAGGACAAAACGGCTGATATTATTCAG
>JAYWHL010000583.1:0-2237 GCA_043777715.1 Cytophagaceae bacterium
TTTTTTGAGAGCGTAGCATCGCTACGGTCGATAAAAAAGCTAAAGTCTAGTTGAAAAAGAGTCAATTTTGGCGGAAAGAAATAAGTTTAAACAGCTTCATTATAATTCGTTCCAAGCCAATACGCCACCCAATAAGTTTCTTACGTTTTCAAAGCCTTCGGCTTCTAAAAATGCTTTTGCACGGCCACTTCTTGCCCCCGACCTGCAATGCACAATTACCTCTTCGGTTTTCCAATCTTCAATTTCGTTAAGCCTATCGGCCAATTCGCCCAAGGGTATCAATTTTGCCCCTAAATTAAACTCTTCGTATTCGTATTCTTCTCGTACATCAATAAAACGCAAAGCCTCGCCTGCTTCTATTTTTTGTTTTAGTTCTAAGATTGTAATATCCATTGTTATTATTTTTTAATTAATACTTTTTTTATCACACTTTCAGTAAAATTACTCAATCTCACAAAATATAACCCGCTTGTTATTTCCGAAATATCTAAACTGTTTTCTGTTATCTCTTTGTCAATCAGTAACTTACCCATCATGTCAAATAAATTTACTTTTGTAAAACGATTGGCATTCCATCGTAAAATATCAGAAACTGGATTTGGAAATAGCGTAACTTCTTCTTGAATAATCGTTGGTTCGGTGGCAGTAACAATAGTAGGAATTACTCCCCCAATCACTGGTCGAAGCATCAAATGGCCAATAATTTCGGAGTTTTGAATCCACTCTAAACCCAAATTATAATACAAGTCTTTGTTTACAGAAGTTGAATTTTTATCTAATCCTATCGCAATTTCATCATCAGTAAGTTGCAAATAACCCACAAAAACGGTGTCTTTTACTGGCACGGCCACATCAAAGGGGTATTCGACAAAACCGTCTTTGGTATAGGAAATAGGCACGGCTTTTTGATATAATACTTTCCCAGGTTTGCCTCCATTATTAGCCGAAACTTGAATAATTAGGTTTTGACCCTCTAAACTTTTGATGGTTTGGGCAAAATTAAACTGCAAACCTGTCATGGCATCTGGGCTTGCAAAAACATAACGTAAAGCCACTCTTGCCAGCCTTGAGTTTACCCCTGCACTGTATTCTGCCGAACCGTCGTCGTAGGCGTAGTAATTATCCAAAGTTGTTACCGAAGAAATGGTATCATTCATTCTCAAATTAAGGCCAGGAATCGCATTGGGTGTTGATGCCAATTGGTTGTCGTCGGTGGTTACAACTTCAAATTTTGATTTAAGTTTAACGCTCTTCGTATTGAAAGCAACGGTATTTAATGCTAATTTTTGTCTTAATTCTCTTGATGTTAATTTGCTGATAGCTAGGTCATTAGTTTCTGAAAAACTTTGTAAAACTAGACCTGTACCAAGTTCTATGAGCGTGAATTTATATTTGAAAAAGTTATTATTAGCATTTTGATTCACAACATCAGTTTTGATAGAATCGGCCAAAAACTTTGAATTATTTTTCAAAAAATGACTCAAAGGCATCGTATTAAAGCCCTTTATGATTGGGCTAATGGCTTTTCTGGCCGAAATATCAACTACGCTTGTATTGTTAAAACTCCTATTTTTGTTCAAATATATATAGTCTAAAAGCCAAGTATCAAAATTACCAGAAAGGCGACCAAAACTTTGAAACCTGAATCTAAAACCTGCATGAAGGTAAAAATTGGCTTTAATAGGCAACAATACTTGGGTAAATTTATCTCTTTTGTCGCCAATTTGTTTCCAAACCGTTCTCCAAATTCCGCCATCTGTCAAAAACTGTAATCTCAACGAATCGTCTGTGTCAGGCAATTCGCCAAGACCTTTTGCTTGCCAAAAAAAACTTAAATAAAGGCTGTCTTTGGTTACATTCTTAGACAAATCTATGGCCTGTGAGGTAAGCGTATCAGCCGACCCATTGGCAAATTGATTTTCAAGGTTATAGGGTTTGCCCTTAGCATCTTGGCCGTCAAAACTTACAACATTCAAACTTGGGTGATTTACCGAAAGCGTGTTACTAACCCTTGTTCCGCCATTTATCCAATTTCTGTTTTCGGGTAAACCAGTAGTTGCGAGCGAAAAATCGTCAAGAAAAGGCAACGAAAGGGCTTCTGTTTTTGCAGAAGAATGTCCATAACTTTGAACACTAAATCGTTGGCTATATGGCAGTTGTCTCAATTGTGCAGACAATGAAAGCGAACAAAAAAGCAACAATAATAGTAGGAATGAGTTTTTCAAGGGTAGGAACGA
>JAYWHL010000584.1:0-6187 GCA_043777715.1 Cytophagaceae bacterium
AACGCATACAGTAATGGCCGTTCGTTTGCTGGCCAAGACGGTCGTTTGAATAACTTTACTATTGACGGTGCTGTGTTTAACAACGGCTTTGGTTTGGGCAGTTCGGCTCAGGCTGGTGGCCGTACAGGTACAACGGCGGTATCGCTCGATGCCATCGAACAAGTACAGATTAACATTGCTCCTTTTGATGTACGTCAGTCAGGTTTTACGGGTGCGGGTATCAATGCCGTAACACGTTCTGGAACAAACGACATCAAAGGTTCGGCTTATTATATTACTACTAATACCAGTTTGGCAGGTACAAAAGCCAACGGTAAAGACCTTGCCCCGTTTAGTATTAATGAAAAAACATTTGGTTTCCGTGTAGGAGGGCCTTTGATAAAAGACAAATTGTTTTTCTTTGCCAACTACGAAAACTTCGCTTCGTCTAACCCAGCCACTACATGGGTTGCCAACCGTGCAGGTGCAACAGGTAACGTATCAAGAGCAACCGCCGCAGACCTTGAAGATTTGAGCGGTTTTATGAAAACAAACTTTAATTATGATGCAGGTGCTATTGACGGTTTTAATAACGAAGTAGCCAGTGCCAAAGGTTTGATACGTTTGGATTATAACATCAACAATAATCATAAATTGTCGGTAAGATATTCACACCACGATTCAAAGTCGGACGCCATTATTTCTAACTCTAATAGTAGCAATACGGCAGGTAATGGTAACCGTACTAACTCGGCTTTGGCATTATCTCCACAAAACACGGGGTATATCATCAAAGATAACACTCGCTCGGTTGTAGCCGAACTAAACTCTACGTTTGGGCCTAAGTTTGCCAATAATTTTATTGCTACTTATAACAAACAAATAGAAGACCGTGAGTACAGAACGGGACTTTTTCCTACGATTGACATCTTGAATGCTGGAACAACTTATACGTCTTTAGGCTTCGATCCATTTACACCAAGCAACCAATTGAACTACTCTACCCTTAACCTTACAAACAATTTGAGCTATTTTGCTGGCAAGCATACGCTTACGTTGGGACTTGGTTATGAGTTTTTCCAATCAAACAACGTATTCTTCCCGTCTTCTAATGGCGTTTGGGTGTTTAACTCTATCGCAGATTTCAAAACGGCTGCTTTGGCCTACAAAGCCAATCCTACTTTGGCTGTTTCTCCAGTTTCAGTAGCTCGTTTCAACTACCGTTATTCTAACTTGCCAGACGGTGCAGACCCAATCCAGACTTTGAAAGTTTCTACGCTTTCGGCTTATATCCAAGACGAATTTCAAGTTAATGACCGTTTGAAAGTAATTGCTGGTATTCGTTTCGACCAATTTGGTTATGACGATGCTACCTCTAAGGACTTCGCCAATCCAGTAGTAGCGGCTTTGACATACAGAGACGAAAACGGAAAAGATTTGAAAGTAAACACGGGAGCTTTCCCAAGTGCAAAAACATTGGTTTCGCCACGTTTTGGCTTTAACTATGATGTAAAAGGCGACAAAACCACACAAGTACGTGGTGGTACGGGTATTTTTGTTTCTCGTATTCCACAAGTGTTGGTGTCTAACCAATTGGGTAATAATGGTGTAAACACGGCGGTATTGAACTTTACAAACACAACGGCTTATCCTTTTACACTAGACCCAAGCCGTTATAAGCCAACCACAACCGACATTACCAAATTGCCAGCTTATGTAATTAATGCTTCGACCGAAGGCTTAAAAAATCCAACGATTTGGAAGTCTAACATCGCCATAGACCATAAATTGCCAGGCGGTTTAATCTTCACGGCTGAATATATCTATAACAAAAACATAAATGCTTTGCGTTATATTGATGCCAACCTTAGAAACCCCGACCGTACTTTTTCAGGGGCCGATACTCGTGGCCGTTTTCCTGCCTCTGGCCTAACAGGTGCGGCTGTAAACCCTGCCCGTTTTATCAATACAGCAACTACCAACGCTTTTATCTTGACCAATACCGACGAAGGATATTCTCGTTCATTGACTTTCAAATTAGAGAAAGTGGCTAGTCAAGGCTTTAGCGGTATGATTGGTTATACCAACGCTTTGGCAAAAGATATGCAGTCGGTGGGTAGTACAGTACAGGCTAATATTCCTACGGTAGCTGGTCAGAATTTCTTGGGTACTTCGTTTTCTGACAACGACTTGCGTCATCGTTATGTAGGCTATGTAAACTACCGTTTGAACTACGGTGGCGAGTTTGGTGCTTCTACGATGTTTACCTTGGGTATGGTTTCTAACAGTGGTGGTAAGGTTTCTTATACTTATGGTAACGACTTTAATAGTGATGGTCAAAACAACGACCTTATCTATATACCAAGAGATGCCGCCGAACTTACTTGGGCGCCTCGTACCGTAGCGGCTTCGGCTACAAACACTACCGCAAAAACATTCTCGGCCGCCGACCAAATAGCAGCCTATAATGCCTTCATTGATGGTAATACTTATTTATCGTCTCGTAGAGGACAAGCAGTAGAGCGTAACGCTGCGTTTTTTCCTTGGCTAACTCGTTTTGACTTTACCGTAGAGCAAGATTTTTACATGAAAGTTTCAGGCAAGAAACACACCTTGCGTTTCCGTGCTGATATTTTGAACGTAGGCAATTTACTAAACAACGCTTGGGGTGTAGGTAATGTTTCTACTGCGTTTAACCCAGTTTCTACTACTGCATTGAGTGCAACGGGTGTACCAACCTATCAATTGGCTACACAAAACGTAACAGTTGATGGAAAACCAGAAGTTATTTTATTGCGTGATTCGTTCGTAAAGGCGATTGATGTATTCAACGTATGGCAAGCACAGTTGGGCGTTCGTTATATCTTTGATTAATGAAGTAGCTTTATGCGATAAGCAATAGGCTTAATTTCATAAAAAATCCCTCAAGGCATTGCTTTGAGGGATTTTTTTATGTCTAGCCCTTAATAGGGCTTAGTCCTAAAGCCAAGCATTAAACATACTTGGTTTTGCCAGGAATTGCCACAGGATACAGCCCATTGGCATCTGGATTGAGTGGCATGGGGGCGTCCCAAGCAAAAGTACTTGGCATAATATTGATACCCGAATTAATGGCTTTGTTCCATTCTATCTCTTGACCAGAGTACGTAGCCATTCTTCCCAAAATAGAGGTCATGGTTGATTTTGCCCCATTTTCGGCATCTTGGAATTTATACTCGTTTTTGGCAATGGCCGCAAACAGTTCATCGTGTTCTACCTGATAGGGATTGGCGTTTCCTTTTTCGTCGTGATGAAAAAGTGTTTTGCCTTTGTGGTCGGCAATATGGCCCGCATCAAACATTATTTTTCCTTTTGTACCAACCACCAGTTCATCAACCTTGGCCCAAGTACCTTTGATATGTCGGCATTGGCTATTGAGAATAGAGCCATCGGCATATTCAAATTCTACGAGATGATGGTCAAAAATTTCGCCAAAATCTTTCCCTTTTCGTACTTCTCGGCCACCAGTACCACGGGCTTTTATAGGATAAGCCCCTTTTGCCCAATTAATTACGTCTATGTTATGAATATGCTGTTCGGTAATGTGGTCGCCACAAATCCAGTTAAAATAATACCAGTTTCGCATCTGATATTCCATTTCGGTTTGGCCTTCTTTCCTAGGATTAACCCAAACGCCGTCGTTGTTCCACCAAGCCGAAGCCGACACCACATCGCCCACCATGCCGTCTTTGAGGCGTTTCATTAATTCTCGGTATTTTAATTGATAATGGCGTTGCAAGCCCACCACTACATTTAGTTTTTTGGCTTTGGCTTTTTCGGCGGCCACCAACACTCGCTGAATACCTGCGGGGTCGGTGGCTACTGGTTTTTCCATAAAAATATGTTTACCTTGGTTTACGGCCTCTTCAAAATGAATGGGCCTGAAACCTGGGGGAGTGGTCAGGATAACAACATCGGCCAAAGCCATTGCTTTTTTGTAGGCGTCAAAACCTACAAACTTGTGGTCTTCGGGTACATCAACACGATTTTTCACTTTGCTATCTTCCGAGGTTAGTTCGTCGAAAGCACCCGACAGTCGATCTTTGAAGGCATCGGCCATGGCAACTAGCTTTACGTTTTGTTTGGTGCTAAGTGCCTGTGCAGCAGCCCCCGTACCCCGACCACCACAACCAATGAGGGCTATTTTGATGGTATCGTCGGTCGAAGTATTAAAAAAAGCATCGGCCTGTGAGGCAAAAGGAAGCAAAATTCCTCCTGCGGTAATGGCAGCCGAATTTCGGATAAAATCTCTACGAGTTGCGTTGTTCATTGGTAGCTGTTATTGGTTTGAATTTGAATAAATTTGAATCTTCCAAAAAGAATATTTTTTAAGATAATCGCCTCGGTATCAACACAAAAATAGCAAAATTTCAAGATAATATAAGACAGTTCTTTTTAATTTTCAAATACCGTAGCTACGTAATTCTAAAATTTTACATTCGATATTTAAGTAAGTACTAGACATTTTTTATAAAAAGTAACGCAATTCTCCTGAATTGTGAGGACTGCAATTCGGGAGAATTGCGTTACACTCGAATTACCATCAAAAATTATTCAGTAATCAGAAAAAACAAAAAAATTATAACAAACTGAATATCAAACTTTTGTGTTCTTTATTTCTTTGTGGTTAATCTTGTTTTTACTTAGTTGTCAAAAGCCTTTTCCGTGGCTCACCAACCACCTTTGCGAAAGCAATATTCTTAGACAAATCTCTGTGTTATGCTATATTTTGTAAAATTATTCAGCACTCAGGTCAGAAAAAACAAAAAATTATAACAAACTGAATATCAAACCTTTGTGTTCTTTATTTCTTTGTGGTTAATCTTGTTTTTACTTAGTAGCCAAAAGCCAATCATCACTCAATCAGGGTATATTGTTGGCGGGCTTGATTGCGAGAAAGTGCGTTAAAATGCCACCACTCGCTCGTAATGGGCATAAAACCCGCTTGGGTCATGGCTTGGCGTAAAATTTTACGATTATCTAACTGTTTTTGGCTTAGTTTTTTGGAGACTAGCATAAGGTTTTCAAGGCGAGGATAGGCCAATGGTCCAAAAAAATCATAAGGCGTACCCATGTCTAGGGCTTGGCCGAGGGTATTGGCAAGGGTAAGGTCTATGGCACAACCGTAATTATGGATAGATCCAATGGCGGGGTCGGCTACGTAGTTTTTGCGATTTTTGGTAGATAGTTGCGGTAGGGCATTCCACAATTTATATTGTACCGTCCTAGACCTCGCCCCGTCATAAACCAAAAGGCGTAGGTCTGGGTACTGTGCTTGCAATATTTGGCTTGCTTTTTTGAGCTTTTGAGCGGCCATTTTTTGCAAAAAACAATGACTTATTGCTCCGTAAACATCTTTTTTCATAAAATTATCGGTGGTAGAATATTTGAGTTCTACCAAAACACTAGGGTCTATGGTCTGAATATCAACCAAGCCTTGTTGTATCATTTTTTTTTCTTCGGCACAGTAATCTTTATCTAAAAATTGATTCGACAAACCAAAATATACACAGCAAAGCAAAAGAGTTTTCATAAAGAATGGAAAGAATTGAAATGGTTATAAGTACAGAGTTTAATAAGTTTTTTGGATTTTTTTTGGCAACATAATGCGTAAAGAAGTCTCAGGTAATTGGAATAGCTAATTCGAATAGGGGCTTGAAATTTTGGCTTTGCTATATTTTTGCCTCGGAGAGGCTTAACCTTTGTAGTAAAAACGTCAAAAACCCTGTTATTTCGCTTCGGAGAAGCGTAACGTTTGCCAGGTTAGGCTTCTCCGAAGCCCGAAGAGGGGCGTATTATAATTTTCTACAAAGGTTGTGCCTCTCCGAGGCAAAGTATCAGAGAATAATCTACGATTAAAATAACTTATTAAACACTGCATCTAATTTGTAATCTCTTGTTTTTCAAGCCAATACCGAGTGTCGGCCAGTACAGCAAATTGCCAATAGCAATATGAATGATTAAGCAAAATAAAATAATAACTAAAAAGCCTGAGTACTGGAGTACTGGACAATTGTATAAAATGTAAAGCAATTCTCCCGAATTGCGGGGTCTGCAATTCGGGAGAATTACTTTACACCTAATTTCCATAGCATTAATCGAAAGCCTTTTACCATTTGAGAAAGATTGAGATAAAGCGAAAATTGAAATTGTCCAGTACTCAGCCAAA
>JAYWHL010000585.1:0-6184 GCA_043777715.1 Cytophagaceae bacterium
CCCATGATTACAAAAACGATAACAAGCCAGTTTAAGACAATGATGAGGTCTCGGATAAAAGGCACGAGTTGGTCGTCTAGTTTAGAGAGTGTTTTTTCAGCTTCTTGTTGCCAAATTATGGCCAAAAATTTCACTAACCGCATGATTACAAAGCCAATAGTAAGCAAAAAAATACTCGCATAACTACGCTCAACAAGCATTAAAAAGCCGAATTTATGAGCCGAAACCCAACCAAAACGCTTGGGTACAAACAATTGTTGGGCTGCCAAATAAAAACTAACCAGCACAAATAAATACTGAATGGGCTTATGCAAAAGCCTTGCAAAATCGGCAAGGGGGGCAGTTTTTACTTCTTTTTTGATAACCCTAAACAGTTGTTTCCCTACTAAATTAGAAAGCCCTTTGCCCAAAACAAGCCCAAAAAAAATAATACCCAAAGCCGAAAGCCAGTTTTTGAGCGAATTTTCAAGAAAATATTGTTGTAATAAATTAGTCATTGTTTAAAAGATTTGGGTCAAAGGTCGTAAAAGCATAGCAATTGAAGAAGGCCAAGGGAAGATAATTTTCGAGTATTTGAAGCAAAAAACTTAATTTGCAGAAAAATTAATTTTATGGACTATCTCATCATTGGCTCAAAGTCTATCGCTGTGTATGGCTTTATTGTATTGAGTATCAGGATTTTTGGCAAAAAAGAACTCGCCCAATTGTCTGTTATTGATTTGGTATTTATTTTACTAATTTCTAATGCCGTACAAAATGCAATGGTTGGGTCAGACACCTCATTATCAGGAGGTTTGGTTGCGGCGGGGGCCTTATTTTTAGCTAATTTCGTACTCAAAAAATTGATGCTCAACGATAAAAATATCAGTAAACTGATTCAGGGCGAAGCTATTATTTTGGTTTATGAAGGAAAAATCAACACCAAAGCCTTAAAAAAAGCCCAATTATCGATAGAAGAACTCCAAGCGGCCACCCGAGAACATGGCGTTGAAAATATCGAAAACGTGAACTTGGCTGTGCTAGAGGTAGATGGCAATATCAGTGTGTTGTCTAATAATTTTAGCCACAAAACCTCACACAAACATCGAAACCATCGAATTTTAAAATAGTAAAGCTCAAAATCTTATCCAAGACAATAAAGCAGCTTAGATAGCTTTGCAGTATATTTTTGAAAACAAACAAAACCTAACAAAATCGAAACGCCAACTACTGCCCAACTTGCCCTAAAACAATACGGCCATCAAATCAGAATACGAGTTTGTGGCGTTTTGAAACAAAATGGCAGGATTTTATTTGTAAAGCACAAATCTTTATTTGGAAATGGCCATTTTTGGTGTCCGCCAGGAGGTGGCCTAAATCTTGGAGAGAGCCTAGCCGATGGCTTGTGCAGGGAATTTTTGGAAGAAACAGGACTAACGATTATAGTGGGTAAGTTGCTGAAAATCAATGAGTTTATCAAAGAACCGATTCATAGTATTGAGTTTTTTTATGAAGTAGAATCCACAGGTGGCAACCTCAAAATGGGCCATGACCCAGAATTAGAACAGCAATTAATCGTAGATTTGGAGTGGTTAAGCCTCGCAGAAATTGAAAAAAAACAAGCGGGCGAGATTCACGATTTTTTTAAAACAGAACTTGATTTTGAATAATCCCAAATCTATAATTTGGTAACAACATTGCTATTTTGTTATCAATTATGCGTGGCACGCCTTGTTATTACCTTAGAATAGGCGTGCCACACATGCCCTACGATTTATCAATGTCGTTATCTAAATCAGGCGTTTCGTTGTAAATTTTATCTAACTTTGCCAATCAGACCACCCAAAACTTTGACCTTGAACACTACCCCCACTTATAGCTTTAATAATGGCTTGACCAAAGGCCAAAACACGAGCCAAATCCACTTATTGTTTAGCCTTGATTGCCCAAGGTTTGATGTAGCGTTTATCAATCATCAAAACAACCAATGCCTTAGGCTAGAAAGTTATGATTTGGGCGAAAACCCAAGCGAAGACCAAATCTTGGGTCAGGTTCAAAACATTGTTAAAACCCATGATTTATTGAATGGAATGTTTTGGAAAAGTGTATCGTTAAGTATTAATAATCAGTCGTTTACGTTAATTCCTAGAGAATTATTTAAGAAAGAATACGCCTCTCGATATTTACTCTTAGCCAGAGGAACAGCCCTTAAAGATACCGAAGAGGCTCATTATTACGAACATCAAGCCCTTGGGGCAAACAATGTGTTTTCGGTCGAAAAAAAAACCTTATCGCTCTTGCAAGAATTATACCCTTTTCAAGACTTTAGGCTACTGCACCAAACCAGCGGGCTTATCAATATAGCCATGCAATATAGGCAGTCTAATGTTTCGGTTTTTTATGAAAAAGATGCCTTTAGCTTGGTTTATGCCAATAACCAACAATTACAGTATTGTAACCGATTTTTGTTTAAAACCCAAGCCGATTTTGTATATTATGTATTGTTTGTACTCAAAGAATTACAAATAGAAAACACCTACGCCGAGGTTTTTTTATATGGCGATATCGAAGCTAACGATTTGAATTACAAAGAATTACAAAAATTTGTACCACACCTTACCATCGGTAACAACCAAAGCAAAGTACAACTAACAAACGAGCTATCGGCTCATAAATTTGCGAGTGTATTTAATGCCTTTTTCTAATAGCTATCTATCCTCAAACATCAAAATACCCCCATGAACATTCTCCGTTTTAGCTTTTTTCTTAGTATTTTATGTAGCCATTGGGTTGTTGCCCAGCAGGGTTATAGCATAAAAGGCAAGCTAAAGGACGTAAACCAAAGCAAGCCTATTTATTTGGTGTATTATTATGGCAACCAGTTTTTGTTGGCCGATACTGCCAAGTTCGATGCCGATGGACAGAGTTTTAGGTTTGAAAACAAGACCAAAAAACTAGACGGTGGGCAATATTTTTTAGGTTTTGACAAAGTAAAATCCTTTGATTTTTTGATTGACCAAAGCCAGCATTTCAGTTTTGAGGCCGACACCGCCGATATTCAAAACACCATTCGTTTCAAAGATTCTAAAGAAAATGAGTATTTTTTTGAATATTCAAAGATGATTCAGGAAAAACGAAAAGAGGTTGAAGATTTTAGAATAGAAAAAAACCTAGCCACTGATGATTACAAAAATCCTGACTTTGTGGCTAAAGTAAAGCAAGTGCAAGCCGATTTAGATGCTTTGGTTAGTAAATTTATCAAAAAACATAAGAACGAATTTGTGGGCAAACTCGTAAAATCGTACCGAGAACCCGATTTGCCCGAATTTAAAACGCCCGAAGGCCGCATCGATTCCGTAAAACTGTATTATTACCACAAAAGCCATTATTTTGATAACCTCGACCTCCAAGACGAGCGAATGCTGCGAACACCGATGGTAATGAGTAGGGTAGATAATTTTTTTAAATCTATGATTTTGGCTATTTCTAAAGATAGCGTTATTGCCGAAATAGACAAATTGATGGCTCGAACGTCAGGTAAATTGATGCGTAAAAATATTATTTTGACCATTGCCAAAAAATACGAAATGCCTAGTATGCTGGGCCTAGACGGCACTTATCCACATATCCTAAACAAATATTATATCAACGAACCTGCCCTTTGGGACAGTAGTTCGGTGGTGCAGGCCAAAAAGGTTTTTAATGTCCAAGACCCCATCATTATCGGAAAAATTATTCCAGACATGATGCTGGCCGATACCCTGGGCAATGCCCTGCCCCTAAGCGGAATCAAGGCCAAATATACGATGCTCTATATTTTTAATCCAGATTGCGGGGCTTGTAAGGCCACTACCCCAAAATTGCCTGCTTTTTATGAAAAAATGAAGGCCAAATACGACTTTAAGTTGCTCACGGCCAGTATTGCCCACGATGAGAAACGTTGGCGAGAATTTATAAAAGAATATAAAATAGAGGGATTAATCAACGGAATGGACCCTTATGGAATTGTTAATTTTGAGAATTACAACAATTATAACTTTCCTAATATTTATATCCTAGACCAAGACAAACGCATTGTGGCTAAACATTTGGGACTAGACCAAGTAGAAGGCATCATTGCTTCGAGAGAAGAAGAAGAAATACGGATTAAGAAAATGGCCGAAAAAACAAAGGAATAAGCTATTGATATTCAAGTGATTGACTATCAAAACTCTAAGTATTCAATCAAGATGAATCCTGCGGGAACATCTCAAAGAGCGAATTACTTTGCTTTCGGACGGTTGGCCACCGCCATTACAAGTCAGAAAGAGCGGGGGACTCTGTTCGTTAGGCATAATTATTAAAAACACTCAACCAACGAATAAACCTCTGACTTTTCTTAACTTTACAACCATATCGGCAGTCCGATTAATATTTCGATTCGACAATGAATAAAAAACTAATTCGATTTGACTGGGCAGTAAAAAAATTGCTACGAAACAAGGCTAATTTTGGGATTTTAGAGGGGTTTTTAAGCGAATTACTCTTTGACGACATTCGTATTGAAAAAATATTAGAAAGCGAGGACAATCAGGAAACTGAGGATGACAAGTTTAACCGAGTAGATATTTTGACACAAAACTCTAAAAATGAGCTAATTGTTGTTGAAATTCAGAATACATACGAGATTGACTTTTTTCATAGAATGGCTTACGGAGCGTCAAAAGCTTTGACCGAAAACTTATCATTGGGACAAGCCTATTCTGAAATTAAAAAAGTAATTTCGATAAATATTGTTTATTTCGACCTTGGACAAGGGCAAGATTATGTTTACAAAGGTAGTACGAACTTCTATGGACTTCATCAAAATGATACATTGTCCCTTTCGGACAAGCAAAAGACAGCATTCTCAAAAGATAAGGTTTCTGATATTTTCCCTGAGTTCTATATTATCAAAGTGAATAAGTTTAACGACATCGCCAAAGACAACTTGGACGAATGGGTTTATTTCTTGAAAAATAGTGAAGTAAAAGATGAGTTCAAAGCAAAAGGACTAAAACAAGCTGGAGAAGTTTTAGATTATATGCGGCTTCCACAAGACGACCAATTTAGTTATAATCGTTACTTGGACTATTTGCACTATAAAGCAAGTGAAATTCTCTCTTTAAAATCAGAAGCAGAAGACAGAGTTAGACTTGACGAAAGAGCTAATAGAAATACTACAATTGCAACAAAAAGTATATTAAAAGGATTTGACAATCAAACAATTTCGGACTTAACTGACATGACAATTGAACAAATTGAAAAAATAAGAACCAATTTGGCAAAAAGATAACTATGTCTAACGGCATGGGATTTACAAACCTCCAGCTATTCAATCAAGATGACTCCTGCGGGAACATCTCAAAGAGCGAATTGCTTTGCTTTCACACGGCTTTCAGACGGTTGGCCGCCGCCATTGCAAGTCTGAAAGAGCTGTGCTTACGGTTTTTTAAAGATCATCAATTTCACTTTCAGAAAGCCCAGTCAAATCCGAAATATCTGATGACGACATTCCTTTGGCCTTCATTTTTTGGGCAACTCCTATTTTTCCTTTTAATTCTCCCTTCAATTCGCCTTTTAATTCTCCCTCGCTAAAAGCGGTATTTACTGCGTACTCATAAACGGCTTTGTTGTCTCTGAAACTTTTCAAACTTTGTTGATAATCATGGCGTTCTTCTTCGCTATACTTGGCTATTTCGGCTTTTTCAAAGGCTTTGATAAATACTTCGTCTTTGAACATTTCTGGAATGGTATCAAAGTCCTCTAGGTGCTTAATGAAATATAACCATTTGTCCAGTCGGCTACTTAGGTCTTGTTGTTCTTTGATGAAGTGAGGCATCTCTAAGTAAATAAACTTGAGTTTTTCATAAAACACGCTGTTGTTTTGATCTTTTAGTTGAACGGTGTGAATTACCTCTTTTTCTGCATTTTTGATGGCCCCATTAGTCTTGTCATCAAAACTAAAATCTAAAATACCAACACAGTAAACGGCCTTGAGTTGATAATTCCATTCGCCCCTTTCGGCTTGTTGTTGAATAGGAAAAGTGGCGTAATAAACGGTTCGGTCTTTGAAATAATTTTGACGAGCTTTTTGTAATTCCACAATTATTTTTTCTCCTGTACTACTCTCGCAATAAATATCGTACACTGCCTTCCTGTCGTCTAGGGTTTGGCCAAGTTGGTC
>JAYWHL010000586.1:0-6175 GCA_043777715.1 Cytophagaceae bacterium
GAATAAAATTTATCTACCGACGATTTCACACTTCCGTCTTCATTAACCCGAGCATAGACTAGCCCCTTAGCCCCTATCTGTGAGCGTTTTACGTATTCGGTTAGTTCGTCCAATTGCTTGCGGGTATAGCTGGCACAGCCTTTAGCACAAATACCAACTACGAGTTCGGCATCGTCAAAAACAGGAAAACCCTTGCCTTTTACTAACTCAGTACCAAGCTCAACAAAAGTCATCTCAAAACGAATATCAGGTTTATCGTTGCCATAAAGCCGCATGGCATCGGCATAAGTCATTCTCGGTACTTGGGGTAGGGTAATGCCTTTGAGGCTTTGAAACAAATGCCGTACCATGCCCTCAAACATTTCGAGAATATCTTCTTGGGTAATAAACGACATCTCGCAGTCTATCTGTGTAAACTCTGGTTGGCGGTCGGCACGGAGGTCTTCGTCTCTAAAACATTTTACAATCTGAAAATATTTATCAAAACCCGATACCATCAAAAGTTGTTTGAAGGTCTGTGGGCTTTGGGGTAGGGCATAAAACTCGCCTGGATTCATGCGGCTTGGTACCACAAAATCTCTTGCACCTTCGGGCGTGGACTTTATCAAAACGGGTGTTTCTACTTCTATAAAGTCCTGAGCGTCAAGATATTTCCGTACTTCCTGTGCCATTTTGTGGCGAAGCATCAGGTTGTTACGTACGGGGTTTCGGCGGAGGTCGAGGTAGCGGTACTTCATTCTAATATCATCGCCGCCGTCGGTTTCGTCTTCAATCAAAAACGGAGGTAATTTAGAAATGTTGAGTATTTCTAAGGATATTATTTTTAGTTCTACCTCGCCCGTGGCTATCTTATCATTTTTGGCAATTCTTTCAATGACCGTCCCCGTGGCCGAAATCACGAACTCACGCCCAAGCGAGCGAGCAACTTTGAGGGTTTCGGCATTGGTTTTGCCTTCTTCTAACAATAATTGAGTGATGCCATAACGGTCTCGGAGGTCTATCCACATCATACCGCCTTTGTCTCGGCTGCGTTGTACCCACCCACAAAGCGTTACGGTTTTGTTTACATCTGATAGGCGGAGTTCTCCGCAAGTATTGGTTCTTAACATAAAATGATTTTGTACGATTTTCCGCAAAATTAGGCATTTTACCTCAAAAACCTTGTAGTATTGTTTACACGAATGTTAAATTATGAAGAAGCTACCTCTTTGTAACAAAGCAATTATTCCTTCGTCTTCTTTTTGCTCGTAATTCTGATAATACCGTTCTTGGCCTTTTCGCCATATTTTTGTTTTCCTTCATTTGATTTGTCCACCTCCATCAGTTCGATATTGGTGGGGTCCATGTTTTTGATGGCTTCGCTGGTGGTTTCTATGCCATCTAACAACAAAAGGACGTCTTCAAGTCCAACTTTAATTTGGGTCTGACTGTTATCATCTTTTTTGGCTGATTTCCAATCTTCGCTACTCACTTTTACCAAATTTTGTTGGTCTTTATTTTTCTTGGTTTTGATTAAAATTACGCCATTGGCTGCCCTATCTCCATAAATTTTTGTAGTGGTTTCGTCTTTCAATACCGTAATTTCTTCGATGTCGTTGGGCGAAATTTTACTAACATCGTCAATCCGTACGCCGTCCAAAACATAAAGTGGGTCTGTCCCCAAACCCGTTGTTCTTACCGATTTCAAATCGTTTTTCAGCACTATTTTCTGCGAACTGTTGGCATTGGGCTTGAAAGTTACTTTTACGTTTTGGCTGTCTTTTAGCGAATCGACAGGGCTACTTGTTTCGGCTTTTGTTTCAAGCGTAATTATCCCCAAAGCAATACCCGTTAATAGGCTTATCTGCTTGATTTTTAATAGTTTGTAAGTATTCATTATTAAATAAGTTTGTTACTGAAATTTTATTTTGTTTAATTTCAAAGCTACCTATTTTTAGCCAATCTTTAGAGATTCGGTAATTTTTTAAGAAAATTTAACACATATAATCAGTAAGTTTGTTGTACATAAATAATGAAAAAAAATTTAGTCTAAACACCAAATCATGAAATACAAATTACCGTTTTCGTCTCAAACATTTTTGGCCATCATGGCTACTACCGTCAGTATTTGTGCCTTGGTGGTGTCGGTTATGCAAACGTATTATCAGCACCGATACCTCCATGCTTCGTCGTGGCCACATATTCAGATAGACGCCAATCGGTTTGAAAGTGGAGATTCTACCAAAAACTATGTATTAATCAAGGTTACCAACAAAGGCATCGGCCCTGCCATTATCGAGTCGGTGGTTTATGAATTTAAAGGTAAAAAATTTGATAGTATTGACGAACTGACCAATACGGTTTTGAATAAATCGAGTTTTAAGGGAGGTATGCAGCCATTATCGGCGGGGGTGGTTATTGGCCAAAACGAAGAAATAGAACACCTAAAAGTAATGGGGGCGAGAGAATACCGACAGTTATTAGCCAATTTAGTAAATATCAAAATGACGGTCATCTATCAATCCGTACATGGCGAACGCTGGGAATATATTGGAGATGCGAGTTTGCCCAACGGGAGGTCATCAAAAAAACTATGATTGGGGCTGATAATCAATAATTTAAGATAAAACATATCGAAATTTGTCATTATGAAAACGCCCAAAACCTTTGAATTCCACCGTTTTGTGGAAGGCATTTTACACACGCAAACCAAGCAATCTTTCTTTATTGCCAATCAGAGCCAATTTAATGAAAGTTCGCCTGACTACCCGTTTCGGAGTTATTTTTATGGCATTGGCTTGGTGTATGAGGGGGTGCGTTCAATCCGAATTGGTATTGAGGATTATCAACTCAAAGGCGTTGATATATTTGCCAGTCAATATCCGATAGAACCCTTTTGGGTTTTTACAGAATATCTACATCTAAGGGAGTTTTAGAAGTAAATGGCAGAATAATGTCTCATTTTTTAGCGACATCTATCTAAAATATAATAGATGTCGCTAAAAAATGATATAAAATTTAGCGACATATATTATATTTGTATCAAAACACATTGATTATGAGCATAATAGGTAGAATCGCAGAGATTAAAGAATTTGATGGAATGTTGTCTTCGAAAAAATCAGAATTTCTGGTGGTCTATGGAAGAAGACGGGTAGGGAAAACGTACCTGATTCGGCAATATTTCAATAATAAATTCAGCTTTTACTCAACGGGTTTGGCAGAAGAAAATACGAATGTACAATTGGTAAATTTTAATGCCGCTCTCCGCCAAAGCCCCTTCTATGAAGAACAGCAAGATGCCAATAACTGGATGGACGCTTTTAGGAATCTGATAAAAATATTGGAGGCAAATCCTGATGAAAAAAAGGTTATTTTTATTGATGAATTGCCGTGGATGGACACCAAGGATTCGGGCTTGATTTCGGCGATTGACTTTTTTTGGAACAGTTGGGCAAGTGCCAGAAACGATATTAAGTTTATTGTTTGTGGTTCGTTGCCATCTTGGATGATTGACAACCTCCTGAAAAATACCAAAGGACTCTACAATCGGGTTACAAATCGGATAAAATTGAAACCTTTCACGTTGAAAGAAACTAAGGAATATTTGACAACAATGGGTGGAAATTATGACAATTATCAGGTAGTAGAATTGTATATGGCTTTGGGAGGAATTCCGTTTTATCTCAATTTGGTGAAACCCCAAGAAAGTGCCTCACAGAACATCAACAGGTTATTTTTTGGCGATCAGGCAAAATTAAGAGATGAATATTATCTGCTTTTTGCTTCATTATTCAAGAATTATCAGAAGCACGTGGCTATCATCAATGCCCTTGCCCAGAAGAAAAAAGGTTTGTTTAAAAGTGAAATTGTGAAGGCTTCAAAGCTCAAAGATGGCGGAACGCTCACGACCATTTTGAAGGAATTAGAAGCCAGCGATTTTATCAGAAAATACAATATGCCAGGGCAAAAAGTGCGGAATATTATCTATCAACTGACCGATAATTTCACTTTATTTCACCACAATTTTATCGAAAAGTCAGATGAAACAGACCATAATTTTTGGATAAATACCGTCAATACGCCACAGTATTATGCTTGGGCGGGTAATGCCTTTGAGATAGTGTGTTTATTGCATAGTCAAGAAATAAAAAAAGCCTTGGGCATTGCTGGAGTTCAGACAAATACCTACGGCTGGTCTAATTCAAAATCAAAAATTGATCTTATTTTTGACCGTAAAGACCAAGTAATCAACTTGATAGAAATAAAATTTTCGCATACCAAATTCACGATTACGAAAGATTATGAAGCCAAATTGCTCAACAAAATAAGCGAGTTCAAAGAATCCTACAAAACCAATAAAGCCGTATGGCTGGTCATGCTCACTACCTGCGGCTTGGCTTCGGTAAACCATACAGGGGCGGTGCATGATAGTTTGGAAATGGAGGTTTTGTTTGCTTAATTTTATTGCTGATTTTTCTACCTATTTGGGAATTTTCAATAATTCAGATAAAGCTAACAATAATCTCAAAATAACTATAACCGAAAAAACTACCATTGATTAGGTGTTTTTAACCTTGAAATTAGCTAATCAAAGGCAGTATCTTTGCCTTGTAAACGCAATATTCGTTTGAGTCCGATTTTTTATTTGCAGCTGATTTTGCTTATTTCGAGGCAGGGCAGTACGCAAAAGAAACTGGTAAAGGACAAAATATTATTTACTTTTCAATCAAATCATCTCTTAAATTTTAACCACAAAATGCAAATTGCAAAACAAATCCCAGCTTACCTTTTAGGTGCTATGTTTATCTTTGGCGGAGCCACTCATCTATTCCATTTTGGGCCAACGCCACCTCCTATGAGCGGAGACGCCGAAACCTTCATGAAATTATTTGGTAGTACGGGCTACATGACCGTTATCAAAATATGTGAACTACTTTTCGGGATTTTAGTATTGATACCAAAAACTCGTGCTTTGGGCTTAATATTACTCGCTCCAATTGTTGTGAATATTCTTATTTTTGAATTACATATCGCAAAAGCTCCAGGCATTGGCGTTGCTTTGGTTGTGGTTACGGCACTGGCAATGTACTTTAACAAAGAAAAATATTCGAGTATTCTTTCTTAAAAATCAATTGTAACGTAAAAAGAGGGTCAAGTTCGTAAAGAATTTGACCCTCTTTTTTGGGTTGATATATCTTTTAATTCCGAGTATTTTACCTAGAGATTATCCCAAAAAGGCTTGAATCTAAAAATTATTATTGGCTTAATCTATCTATTTTTTGCCACTTTAAGCCAATAATAAATTAGAAAATATTTTTTATCTTCCTTATTATCAATGAGTTATTTTTTAAAAATCTAATTTTATTTACTATTATTCTTAATCTAAAAATAACATTGCAACAATTTTAGTCAATCTTCAAATGCTCCTCAAAGCCCTATAATCTGTACTTACCGTAGCCTGTTGATGTAGTCTAATTTTGTATCATCAAAAACGATAAAATAATTTTACATGCCATGAGTACTAATATTCCAAAACAAAATTGTATATAAAATACTGATTTTCAAGTATCTATACCCCTAATCTATCATTCATCGCCCATCATTCGTATTTAGGTAGTACCTTTGCAAAATGCAAAACACCCCTCCTCCCCAACAGATTCTATCAAATCTTGGCATTGATGCCCTCAATCCCATGCAAGAAGCCGCCCAAGAGGCCATTCTTGCCGAAGACACCGTTTTTTTATTAGCCCCCACGGGTTCTGGCAAAACCTTGGCTTTTTTGTTACCCGTTTTGCAATTGCTCAAACCCAACAAAAACACCGTCCAGTGTTTGATATTGGTGCCTTCCCGAGAGTTAGCCATTCAGATAGAACACGTTTGGAAAAAAATGGCTACGGGCTTTAAGGTCAATGTTTGTTATGGCGGGCATGCTATGGCCATCGAAATCCAAAACCTGAGCAGTCCCCCAGCTTTATTGATTGGCACGCCTGGCCGCATTGCCGACCATCTTACCCGCAATACTTTTAAATTAGACGGTATCCAAACCATCGTTTTTGATGAATTTGATAAATCGCTAGACTTGGGCTTTACCGAGCAAATGGCCTATATCTTGGGAGGTCTCAAGAGGCTTAACAAGCGAGTATTGGTTTCGGCTACATCGGGCATTAAAGTACCCGAATTTGTTGGACTACAA
>JAYWHL010000587.1:0-2230 GCA_043777715.1 Cytophagaceae bacterium
GGGAATCGGGCTTAAAAAACGAGCGATTTTGGTCAGCATCAATGGCTTTGAGCTTGCCTTTTATCTTGCTTGAGTCCAGAAAATAAAGTAGAATTTTTAAGTAAAAATCATACTCATCTTTTCGCATAGTATCTAAATGAACGATGTCTTCAAAAAGCCAATCTTGGGCTTTGGAAGGTACTACTTTGCCCAAACCGCTATCTGGGCTATGTACCAATAGGCGTTTGAGCGTGCCAACTTCTGAACTAACGTGAATCATAAAATGTATTGATTTTGATTTCTGACAAGTTACATTTTTTTGTGAGAAAAGGCAAGGAGTGGATAAACGTGTAACAGCATCAGGGCTTTAAGAATAACTCTAAAGTGGCGATATTTTAGTAGCTTTTCCGTGTTTGGTGGCTCACCAAATACCTTTGCGAAAGCAATATGCTTAGACCTTTTCCGTGTTTGGTGGCTCACCAACCACTTTTGTAAAAGCAATATGCTTAGACAAATTTCTGCATTGTATTATATTCTGTAAATTTGTCCAGTATTCAAAATCATGCTAAACCTAAAAGACAAACCCTTGAAAATCAATACTTTTTATCTACCAATAATACTTTTTTTTAATACATTGCCCACCACAGCCCAAAGCCTCAAAAGTTATAAACATAACATTGATGGCACAATTTGTACGGCTTATAGTCGTGATATTACGAGCCAAAAACCACTTTTGATATTGATACATGGCTCGCCAGGCGACCACAGAGGCTGGGTTAATTATCTGACCGACAACGAATTAAACATAAAGTTTAGATTACTGGCTTTGGACAGACCTGGCTTTGGATCTTCTGATAGTACGAGGGCTTATCCCAGTTTAGATTTTCAGGCTAAATTTATTCAGACCCTCATCAACCAATACGCCCAAGGCCAAAAAGTATATTTATTGGGGCATTCGGTAGGTTGTGCCGTAATTATGAAATTATTGACCACCGCCCCAAAGCCCGTTGATGCCGTGATATTACTTGCCCCCGTTATCGCCGCCGAATACGAACAACCCCGCTGGTATAACAAACTGGCTAAATACGATTGGGTAAACAAAAAACTATCCAAAGATATGCAAACCAGCCAAGCCGAAATGATGGCCATTCCAGCCCAATTAGAAGCCATAGAACCCTTATTAAAAAACATAAAAACGCCTATTTACCTATTTCATGGCCGTTTGGATATGATAGCCCCCTATGGCAATGCCGAATTATTGAGAGAAGAAATTCCGAAATCGATGTTGTTTTTCAAAAGTTATCCCTTCAATAATCACTTTATACCTTGGTCAAAATTCAAAGATATTAAGGTTGTTTTACTGAAATTATGAATCCAAAAAGTGTTCAAAAAATTAAGAATCAAGGCTGGTATTTTTAATTTTATGTAAAGTTAGGTACATTTGAAAAATAGGAATTACGCAAATTCTGAGTTTCAAAAAAATAGAACAGTACAAAATGGCAAGCCTACTCATTATCAATGCCTTGGTTGTAAACGAAGGCCAAATTTTAGAACAAGACGTTTTTATAAAAGACGGTAAAATAGAAAAAATAGCCCCCGACCTCCGCCACCTCAAGGCTCAACGGGTAATAGATGCCACAGGAAAACACCTTTTGCCAGGCGTGATAGACGACCAAGTGCATTTCAGAGAACCTGGCCTTACGCACAAAGCCTGTATTTATACCGAGGCCAAGGCAGCCGTGGCTGGAGGCGTTACGTCGTTTATGGAAATGCCCAACACCGTACCTAATGCCCTAAGCCAGAGTTTGTTAGAAGATAAATATCAGATTGCGGCTCGGAGTGCTTTGGCCAATTATAGTTTTTTTATGGGTTGTTCAAACGATAACCTCGACCAAGCCCTGCGTACCAATATCCAAAATGTATGTGGCCTAAAAGTATTCATGGGGTCATCTACGGGTAATATGTTGGTGGACGACGAAAAAACACTTGAAAATTTGTTTAGCCAAAGCCCTATGCTTATTGCCACACATTGCGAAGACGAAGCCACCGTTAGGGCAAGTACCGCTATTTACAAAGAACGTTTTGGAGATAATGCCCCCGCAAGTATCCACCCCGAAGTGCGTAACATTGAGGCTTGTTATAAGTCTAGTAGTATGGCCATTGGTTTGGCCAAAAAACATAAAACTCGGTTGCATATCTTGCACATAAGTACCGCCGACGAAATAGAACTGTTTAGCAACGAGCCGCTAAG
>JAYWHL010000588.1:0-6167 GCA_043777715.1 Cytophagaceae bacterium
TTCATTTTCATCCAATTAGGTTCTATGGCATCGGCATAGTCGGGCGAGGTGGGTATCCAATCTCCTTTTTTTTGGGTAACGGCATAGCGTTCCATGCCACGGGTTTCTTTATAATTATCTTTTGCGGCTCTTTTCAAGACGGTAGCCGCCACACTATCGCCCAAGGCAATGGAATTATTAAATATGGTTTCAGATAAATTTTCTTTCATATTTGGCATTAGCTCCGCCTCAAAATCTTCTATTTCAAACGATGAGAAAGTTAGTTTTTGTGCCGTTTTAGAAAAAGCCCTCAAACTAGCCACACCAAAATCGTAGGTTTTGCCTTTTTCTAGTGCGGGCATGGGGGTAAAATCGTTTAGTTTTGAGGCTATACTTTGGGTATTTTTTTGTGATAATCGAGCTGTTTCGTAGGCAGCCAATGTGGCATAAGAATAAATCCGACTGGCCACAGGTGGGCTAAAAACATCAACCACAATCACATCGGTAAGTTTATGGATACAATGGCTCATGAGCATTGTATTGGCAATTTGGCTTTGTTTTTTTGACTCGTTATTACAAGCATAAAATGCTAATAATAAAGTAGTTATCAATAATTTTTTAAAGATTTTCATATCAATAATTTAGCAAAATTTATTTTGGTAGTTTTCTTAAAAAATTTCTAAGTTTTAAGTTTTCTTGTCTCTTGTTTAAGGCTCAATTAGATAACGACATTGATAAATCGCAGGATATGCGTGGCAAGCCTGTTCTATTGTGATAACAAAGCGTGCCACGCATAATTGATAACAAAAAAGCAATGTCGTTATCAAAATTATCAATTAATGATTTGATTTTTGATTTGATGTACCACAAACTAGGGCTAAAAACTCCAAGACAAAGGTACGAAATCAGGACATCTAATTTTCAGAAAAGCAACTTACTCAAAACACATACCTCAACTGGAGCCGAATGTCTGTACGATGTGGCACGGGGATTTCGTCTAGGCCAGAACCTATACTGGCTTGGTTTAATAACTGGGTTCTCGACACCCGCAACCATGCCGTAAGGTGCTTGCCAAGTTTGGTTTGGGCCATCAGATACGCCCTAAAGCCTTCATCGAAATAGGCAGGAATAGAAAAGGCATACAAAACATCGTTTTCATAAACATAAAGCCGACTATCGTAATCGTCTGTTTTGAAATAGGCCAGTCGCCCCGTAAGCGAAAATTTTGTAAAATTCCGAGATACATCTTGTACCACCGCAAAACCCCTCGAAGCCTCAAAACCCTTATAGGCAAAGCTACTAGCCAAAAATTTTGTGCCGATTTCCCAATGATTAGCAAGGCGGTCGTCATACGAAAATAGGACATTTCGCCGAGTTGTGGCCACGGTTATATCCAGTTTGCTAAGGCGGGCGGGTACATCTTTTTGCTTATGTTCTTCATGGAATTGTACTTGATATTGTCGGGTTTTGGTAGGTGTAAATATTCCCCTCAATAAAAACTCAAAGCCATCAGAAGGTTGAGAAACCAAGTATTTTTGATACGGAAAGCGATAATAATCAATATATGCCCCTGCTTGCCAGCGTTTGTTTAGGGTAAATTTTGTGCCTAAATACAAGCCCGTTTCGTTGATATTACGAGTGTTTTCGCCAAAGGCATTGCCATAAAAACTATGGTAATTTTTATCAAAATGCCTCAAAATCAAGCTATAATCCCAGCGTTTGGACACACTTGCCAACAGGCCATTTACGATACCAATCCCACCAGACGACGAGCGAGCAATTTCCCCAAAAAAGCTCATATTTTGCCACAAATAGTTATAATGCCCTGCCAGCATTAGGTTTTGGCTACCCGAAAACTCATAGCGGTTGTATATTTTTTTTGGGTCTTTAATCAAATCTTTGTCAAAATTGGTTTGCATGGCCGTTATTCCAATCTGAAAGCGATTGTTATCAAGCCGATAGCTAATGTCGGTGCCAATATCTTGCACGCTCAAACTGCCAGCATCGGCTTGTTCGGAGGCCGTGCGGTGATAGCCAGTGGTTTGTAGCGAACTTACGTAGGGTTCGTCCAAATTTTTAGGCTCGGCAATCAGATTTCCATCTCTACGATTACGAGAAACAAATGCCGTAATTTCCACATTATCAAGCTGATAGGTGGCAGCAACGCCTCTAAAATAATTATATTCCATGCTAGAGGTATAGGGTCGCAAGCCCAAGTGGCTTCGGCGGGTAGTCAAAACGGTTTCGCCACCTTTACCAATAAAAAACCCTGACGATAATACTAAGCCTTGGCCAATTTGAAGTTGATAGTCGCCAAGGTTGATACTCTTCCAGCGGCCTTTGTTTTGTAAATTAAAATGAAAAGAGAAAAAATCGGCCCCAAATTTATTTTGAGACGGTTGCCAGGCAAGGGTTTCGCCAGCGTCTTTTTCTAAGGTAAAACCTAAGCTAATGTCTTTGGAGGTGGCAAGCCGATACCTCAAAAAATAATGCTGTGGCGAGCCTAAATACCTACTTTTGGAACTAGAGGTAGGCGGAGAAAAGCCTTTGCTTTGCTCAAAATCTTGGTCAATTCTAAACACAAGAAACTGATTATCAAGCCCTTCGATAGATTTTTGAAGAGATTTTAACGTAAGTCCCTCTGGCCGCACCCACACAAAAGGCAAAAGGCGGTAGATGGTGGTTAAATCAAAATTTGGAACGGCCTGGAGTTCGTAAATAGATAATAACTTGCCAGCCAAAAGGCGGTATTCAAAAAAGCTATTGAGCTGTGTTTCGTTCAAAACAAATAAGGCCGAAAGTTCGTCTCGATTACAGGTATTGAGGTCGAGTGGGTTTTGGTAAAACTGAAACAAAGATTCATAAAGTTGTTCATAGTTTACATCTCCTTTTTGAACTGGCAAAAGGCTTTGTAATTGGCTGATATTAAATGATTTACGGGGGTATTCTTGGGCAAATACTTTACCAAAACACAGTATAAAAAACAAGCGTAAGCATTTTTTTTTCATCAAGTTCCTAGGTTTGGAATATTTTCTACTAAATTCAAAAAAAGTTCTCATACTTTTAACACGCAAATACTAAAAAAATAAAATTGTAGGCAATCCCAAGAAACAGGATACCGAACAAGACAAAACCAAAAACCGAACAACAAACATCAACCATGACTTTACAAGAAGAAGTAAACCGCATTGGCTATATTAGTCGTAGTGTACCCAAGGATATAGATTTGAAAGAGGCGATTTTGAAGCTAAAAGCCGAGAAAAATGCTGTTATTTTGGCACATTATTACGTGGACTCAGAGATTCAAGACATTGCCGATTTTGTAGGAGATTCACTAGGATTATCGCAACAAGCGGCCAGTACCAGTGCCGATATGATTGTGTTTTGTGGGGTGCATTTTATGGGCGAAACCGCCAAGATACTAAGCCCCAGTAAGAAAGTAGTTATCCCAGATTTTAATGCTGGTTGTTCCTTGGCCGATGCTGCCCCAGCCAAAGAATTTGCCGAGTTCAAAGCCCAATATCCCGACCACGTGGTGGTGTCGTATATTAATTGTTCGGCAGAGATAAAGGCATTGTCGGATATTATCATAACGTCGTCTAATGCCGTAAAAATTGTAGAAGATTTACCCGCCGATACCAAGATTATTTTTGCCCCAGATGCCAATTTGGGTAGGTATGTGGCTCATAAAACAGGCCGAGACTTGGTTTTGTGGGAGGGGGCTTGTATTGTTCATATCGATATTTCGACAGAAAAACTACAAAAACTTAGACTAGAAAATCCAAGTGCCAAGCTCATTGCCCACCCCGAATGCCAAAGCCATATCTTGATTCAGGCCGATTATGTGGGTTCTACAACGGCATTGCTCAAACACGTGATTAATGACCCTGCCGATACTTTTATTGTGGCCACCGAAGCAGGGATTTTACACAAAATGAAACAAGCCGCCCCACATAAAAAACTGATACCCGCCCCTGCCAACGAAAACAATACCTGTGCGTGTAGCGAATGCCCGTATATGAAAATGAATACCTTAGAAAAAGTATTTAATGCCCTAAAATACGAACAACCCGAAATTATAGTTCCCGAAGAAATTCGCCTAAAAGCCTATCAGTCAGTGGCCAAGATGCTAGAGATGAGCAAAGGACTTTGATTTTGATATTGAAATTCTTTTTGCCTTTTTTTCCCGTGTTTGGTGGCTTACCAAACACCTTTGCGAAAGCAATAATCTAAAAAATACATTTCTACACCTTGTGCTATATTATATTAAATTGTCCAGTACTCATTCACTGTTTAACTTTCCTCTTTCTTTGACCCTTAACCCCGCCTTTTACCCTATGTAGATATTAAAATAGTACAATAAAAAGGCATGATAAAGCACGATAAACTACAATTGTTACAATTTTTGAAGGATTTATACCTTCCAATCGTTTTAGTATTTATCTTTGTAACCCCAATTAAAAGTCCTTTCTATTGATTTGGGCAAAATATAACCAACAAAACAGCAATTTGCTGTTCAGAGATTAACATATAAAAAGCATTTTTACAACATGAAAGTAGCAAAGTATGTGCATAAAGAATTTACGCTTGGCGACAAGCTAACCAGAGAACAACTCGTTCATTTTGAGAGATATGGCGTTATTCAATTCAAGAATTTTTTGTCGCCCGAAACCGTTCAGACCTTCATCGCCGAAACCCAACGTGTTGAAAAACAATGGATTGAGGCAGGTTATGAAAAAATAAATGGTACACCCCTCAAATTTGGCCGCCAACCCAATGGTGATAAAATGGTACAAAGAATGTGTTTTTTGAACCAACATAGCCCAATTTTAGAAGAATTTCTCAAAGACCCCCGTATCCAATTACTTACCGAACTGCTGTCGCCTTATGAAGGCCGAGTGGGCGAAGACGAAAAAGACGGCTTGGTTTTTAATCATTATGTGAATGATGAAAAAAGCAAGTTTTCGCAAATGGGCTGGCACACAGATAGCCCAAGAGATTTGTTTTTAGGTCAAAAAATCCTTCCGATGCTTAATGTAGGCATTCATCTCGACGACTGCCCCATGACCAACGGTGGCCTGCGGGTATTGCCAGGCACGCATTATCAAAACAAATTGCAATTATTGTTTGGCAAAAAACAATTTATCGACCACCGCCCTGATGTTAGAGAAATTGGCATGAACATCAACGCTGGCGACCTTACCGTGCATGATGGTCGCCTTTGGCATAGGGTGGAGGTATCGCCAAACATAGGCGAAGCCTCTCGCCGCAGGGTAATGTATTTGCCTATTATTACAGGAAAATATAAACCCAAAACCGAAAACTCCAAAACACCGTTTTATCATCGTTTTGCCAAACTGGTTTTGAAATAAACAAAATTAAATCCCCCGACAAAGACCTATAAAACTAATGATTTTATAGGTCTTTGTATTGAATAATACCTCAACCACACCATGAATGTACTCATACTAGGAGCAGGAGGCCGAGAACACGCCTTTGCTTGGAAAATAGCCCAAAGCCCCCTTTGCACTCAATTATTTATAGCCCCAGGCAATGCGGGTACTGCCCGATTGGGTACAAATCTTGCCATTGGTTACAACGATTTTGAAGGCATTGCCCAGGCCGTGATTAGCCACCAAATTACGTTGGTTATTGTTGGGCCAGAAGAACCGCTTGTAAAAGGCATCGTTGATTTTTTTAGACAAAACCCTCTTTTACAGTACGTTGGCATTGTGGGGCCTGATACCCATGGAGCAATGTTGGAGGGTAGCAAAGATTTTTCTAAGAATTTTATGCACCGATACGGTATTCCAACGGCGGCGTCTCAAACCTTTGTGGCCGATAGCCTGGCCGATGGTTTGGCCTATCTCGAAACCCAGTCTTTGCCCATTGTACTCAAAGCCGACGGTTTGGCTGCTGGCAAGGGTGTTATCATTGCCGAAACTTTAGCCGAAGCCCAAACCGCCCTCAAAGAAATGTTGATAGATGCCAAGTTTGGCGATGCCAGTAGCAAGGTAGTGATTGAACAATTTTTGAAGGGCATAGAACTCTCCGTTTTTGTATTGACCGATGGCCAAAACTATAAGATTTTACCCGAAGCCAAAGACTACAAACGCATTGGCGAGGGCGACCGTGGCCTAAACACAGGCGGTATGGGGGCGGTGTCGCCAGTGCCGTTTGCTGGAGAG
>JAYWHL010000589.1:0-2224 GCA_043777715.1 Cytophagaceae bacterium
GAGATTTCAAAAGCTGACCAATTTGACCCAGATTCTACGCCAAACAATGGCACGACCAACAACGAAGACGACCAAAGCAGCGTAACCACCAACGGAAAACAAGCCGATTTGAGCTTGGTAAAAACCGTAAGCAAGGCCAGACCCAACGTGGGCGAAGAAATAGTTTATACCATTGCCGTAACCAACGCTGGCCCAGATGCCGCAACCAATGTAGAAGTAAAAGATATTTTACCCACAGGACTTGTGTTTGTGTCGTCTAGTAATTTAATCAATACTTCGGGTACGATAACAGGCACAAAAGATAGCATTAAAATTGGCCAAACGTTCAACTTTAGTTTCCGTGCCAAAGTTACAGGTGCTACAACCATTACCAACAAAGCCGAGGTTTCAAAATCTGACCAGTTTGACCCAGATTCTACCCCAAACAATGGTCCTAACAACACCGAAGACGACCGTGGAGCAGTGGATATTTTGCCACAAGTTTCAGATTTGAGATTAGCCAAAACCGTTAGTAACCTCAAACCAAATATTGGCGATGTGGTAACCTATACCATTACCGTAAACAACGATGGTCCAGATGCCGCCACCAACGTACAGGTTTCGGACGTATTGCCAGCAGGGCTTGCTTTGGTAAGTCCAGGCACAGATTTTACACTTTCGTCTGGAACATTACTAAGCCGATTGTTGAGCATTGCCCCAAACACCAGCGAAAGCCTATCGTTTACGGCCAGGGTTTTGGTTTCGGGAAATATTACCAACCGTGCCGAAGTTTCAAAATCTGACCAATTTGATATTGATTCTCAACCAAATACAGGCACAGCCGATGGCCAAGACGATACGGGAGGTGTAACGATTGGCGGCCAAAGTGCAGATTTGAGCCTACAAAAATTGGTATCAAATGCCACACCAAACGTGGGCGACGAAATAACCTATACCATTATTGTAACCAATACTGGCCCAAGCAAAGCGAGTAATGTGGAAGTAAAAGACGTATTACCCGCAGGTTTGACCTTGGTGTTACCAACCACAGGAACGCCAGATTTCACGGGTTCGGGACAAATTTTAACGAGCCGTTTGATAGATTCTATTTTTGTGGGAAGTTCGGTAACGCTCAATCTTAAAGTAAAAGTTACGGGTACGGGTACTATCATCAACCGTGCGGAGGTTTCAAAAGCCGACCAGTTCGACCCTGATTCTCAACCAAATAGCGGAACTGCCGATGGCCAAGACGACACAGCGGGCGTACCAATCACGGTGCAAAGTGCCGATTTGAGTATTCAGAAACAAGTAAGTAATGTTTCGCCAACGGTGGGTTCTAATGTTACCTACACCATTAATGTTTTGAACGCAGGGCCAAACACGGCCACGAACGTAGAAGTAAAAGACGTATTGCCAACGGGTTTAACGTTTGTAAGCAGTACAGATTTCTTGAACACGGCAGGTACATTAACCGCCCAAATTCCAGCATTGGCCACGGGCGTAACTCGTAGTTTGACATTCTTGGCCACGGTAACGGCCGCAGGAAGCATCAACAACCAAGTAGAAATTTCAAAGGCTGACCAAAAAGACCCAGACTCTACGCCAAACAACGGCACAGCCAACAACGAAGACGACCGTGCCAATGTAATTATTGGTGGACAATTGGCCGATTTGAGTTTGAAAAAAATGGTATCTGATAGTTTGGTAAATCCAAATGCAGAGGTTACGTTTAGTTTAATCGTGAAAAACGATGGCCCAAGTGTAGCTACCAATATTCAAGTAAAAGACGTTTTACCTGCGGGCTTAGTGTTTGTGAGCAGTACTCGTTTAACACAATCGGGAACAACCCTAACGGGCAATATTACCAGTTTGGCCGTGGGGGCAACCGATACGCTTAGATTTAGAGCCAGAGTAACAGGAACGGGCAAAATTATTAACAAAGCGGAGATTTCGAGAGCCGACCAGCCCGACCCAGATTCTACGCCAAACAATGGTACAGAAAACTCTGAAGACGATAAAGATGCGGCCACAGTAAGGGTACGTCAGGCCGATTTGAGTTTGACCAAAACGGTTTCTAATGCTTCGCCAAATGTAAACGACAATGTTACGTTTACGCTTACCGTAAAAAATGATGGTACAGACGATGCCACCAATGTTCAAGTTTCTGACATCTTGCCAGTGGGCTTAACTTTCGTAACGCCTAATGCCGATTTTACCTTAACGGCAGGAACGCTGATTTCGAGAA
>JAYWHL010000590.1:0-6134 GCA_043777715.1 Cytophagaceae bacterium
GATTTTGAACTAATAAAACTTATCGATTCATCGCATCAGGAGGTATTATGGAAGAAATTCTCGCCTAAAAAATACACCCCTAGCGAGTTCTTTTTACGCACCTACGACCCTCAAAAGGGCGACAAAGCCATGCAAGAATTGATAGGCAATTATTTAGAAAAACTAAAAGCCGAAATCATGCCCCTGCTACGCCAAAAACGGTTTTTTATCATGGGTAACGATGGCAATCCGATTTGGCAAGAAATAGAAGTTTTGCCCGAAAAAGCTACCGTTTTGTTCCATTTTATGCGAAATGAAGACAGTACGCACTATTTTCCGACCATAAAGTATGCCAATCAGAAAATCGACTTTCAGTACAAAAATGCTTTTATTCTCTGCAACGAACCTGCTTGGATGGTTTGCGAAAACAAGTTATATCATTTTGAAAAAGAAGTAGATGGCAAAAAATTACTACCCTTTTTAAAGAAGAAATTTATCGTTATTCCCAAAAAAATCGAAGAAGATTATTACCGAAAGTTCGTAACTTCTATCGTTACTTTTTTTGACGTATATGCCAAGGGGTTTGAAATTCGTTCCGAAGCCTATCATTGCCAACCCGTGTTGAGTGTTTCAGAAGTTTTGATTGAACAAAAACATTTACAAACGGCTCTTTTTGCACACGAAAACCAGTCCCAAATGGCTGATGAAAATTTTGGCGAAAGCGAATTGGTTTTTGGCTTGGCCTTTAAATATGGCAAATATACTTTTAGGTTTGATAGTTTTTCGGCAAAGGCCAACGTGAGTATGGAAAAACAAGGCGATGACTATATTTTTCATAAAGTGAGGCGGGACCTCAATAGCGAGCGGGAGAAAATGACTATTCTCAAAAACTTGGGCTTGGATTTACGAACAGGGCGGTTTGCACTATCCAAAACCGAAGCATTTGCGTGGTTACAAGAAAACATGAAAACCCTAACCCAAAACGGCATTCAGGTTGTGCAAACCATTACCGAAAATCAGAAAAAATATTTCTTGGGTTATTCATCTTTTGAGTTGAATATCCAAGAAGGTAACGACTGGTTTGATATTCACAGCAAGGTGCTTTTTGGCGAATTTGAGATACCTTTTATTCAGCTAAAAGAACTGATTTTAAGAAAAAAACGGGAATTTACACTGCCCAATGGCGAAATTGCCATAATCCCCGAAGCGTGGTTTTCGCAGTATGCCGCCTTGCTGATGTTTATAGAACCCCACACCGAAACCAACCAACTGATGCTCAAAAAACATCATTTGGCCTTGGTGCAGGAGTTACAGGAGGACAATCTGGCCAAAGTATTGATGGGTCGGAAATTAGAAAAACTACGTGATTTTGAAGAAATCGAAGAAACACCCATACCCAAGGGCTTTTTGGGAACACTCCGCCCCTACCAAAAGGCAGGTTATGACTGGATGCAATTTTTGAACAAATATCAGTTTGGGGGCTGCCTTGCCGACGACATGGGCCTTGGCAAAACCGTCCAAACTTTGGCCCTTTTACAGTCGCAAAAAGAGTTGGGTGTTCAAAAACCCTCGCTTATTATCATGCCCACTTCGCTGATATACAACTGGCAATTAGAAGCCCAAAAATTTACGCCCAATCTGCGGGTATTGCGTTATACAGGCACACAGCGGGAGAAAAACTTTCAGCAATTCCAAAACCATGACCTCATACTCACCTCCTATGGCATAGCCCGCATCGATCACGAACTACTCGAAAAATACAATTTTCATTATATCATTCTCGACGAATCACAGGCTATCAAAAATCCGTCGTCGCACATCACCAAGGCCGTCCTAGAACTTAATGGCAAGCACAGGCTGGCACTTACGGGTACGCCCCTCGAAAACTCGACCCTCGACCTCTGGAGCCAACTTAGCTTTACCAACCCTGGGCTTTTGGGAAGTCAGTCGTTTTTTAAGAACGAATTTGTGATTCCTATCGAAAAAAAGAACGATGAAAAAAAGACACAAAGGCTTTTTAATATCATAAAACCCTTTATGTTAAGACGTCATAAATCGCAGGTAGCCAAAGACTTACCCCCCAAAATAGAGCATATTCATTATGCCGAAATGACAGAAGAACAAGAACAACAATACGAACAAACCAAGAGCGAGTTTAGGAATGCTATTCTAAGCCAAATCGAAAACGAGGGCATTAACAAAGCCCAGATGATGGTGCTACAAGGTTTGACCAAACTGCGGCAATTGGCCAATCACCCAAAAATGATTGACAAAGAATATGAAGGAAAATCGGGGAAATTTGAAGACATACTCGACAAAATGGAAACCGTCGTAGAGGGAGGCCACAAGGTGTTGGTTTTTAGCCAGTTTGTGAAGCATCTTGATATTTTTAGAGCCTATCTCAACCACAAAAACGTATCTTATGCGTATTTGGACGGCAATACCCAAAACCGACAAGCCGAAGTAGAGCGTTTTCAGAACGATAAAAACATAGGTATTTTCTTGATTTCGTTGAAGGCGGGCGGTACGGGGCTAAACCTCACGGCTGCCGAATACGTGTTTATACTCGACCCTTGGTGGAACCCCGCCGTAGAAGCCCAGGCCGTGGATAGGGCCCACAGAATAGGGCAAGACAAAACGGTTTTTACCTATAAATTTATTACCAAAGGGTCGGTAGAGGAAAAAATACTTGCCTTACAAAAAAACAAACAACGCCTTGCCAATGAACTAATTACGACCGAAGACGGTTTTGTAAAATCACTAACAAAAGCCGATTTGCTATCGCTTTTGGAATAACAAAACGAGAAGATTCTAAATTTTTGAGCTTAAAAATTGGGTTTTTGTTGCCTAAGCCATAACTTACAGGTTAAAATAGCCATACCCATTAGCGATGCCGAAATTCAATAATCCTTTTTTAGAAAAATTACTTTCAAAATCCGAAGCATCTGTCAAGGCTAGGGGGATGAAAATTTTTACGCAAAATACCCACAAACTTGTTAGCCTTGATGCCAACAACCACATTGCGACATTCAAAGTAAAAAGCGATAGCTATTCGACAAGTTATACCGTTACGATTCAGAATTTTCATAAAGAGTCTGTGTCCAGTTCTTGTACTTGCCCCTACGACTGGGGTGTGATTTGCAAACACGAAGTAGCCGCCATTACCGCCCTAGACGCTGCTTTGGGCCTTACTGGAAATTATGATGTGGCAAAACTCCTGATGCTAGACAGCGTTGCCGACCTCGGCGATTTGAGTGATAGTAAACTAGAAAAACAATTACCCCTGGAAGCCTTTAGGACTAGGGCTTCCGTAAAACCAGGGACAATTATTGAAGAAAATAAAACCTCGATTACATCGGAAGTAATTTATAAAAAAGAAAAGTTTAAGGTTGTTTTCAATAAAACCGAGCAACTGGGCAAGGTTCATACGTCGTGTTCGTGTAATCAGGAGCAAATACAGCCATTGTGTATTCATAAAATGGCGGCCTTGATAGGCATAAGAGATAAAATGGGCAAAAGTGCCTTTAAGATATTAGGCAAAGACTGGAACGCTGAAAAAAACCTACTTTTGGCCGATTATGGTTTTAGCCTAAAAGATAATATAAAGGATATTTTTGACTTTAAATCTACCGATGAAGGCACTTTACAGCTCGTGGTGAAGGATACGTCTATCCAAAAAATTAACCAAAACTGGACAGACTCTCAACAAAAAATGGGTTTGGCCAAAGCCTTCGCAAAGCCTCAAATTATTAGTATTCCAGAAGAAAATTGGGCTGAAAAAGAAGAGAGAATCATGGTTTATGCCTTGAATTTTCAGCAAAAACAAATTCCAGAAATCACCCTACTGTCGGCTTCGGCCAAGATGAACGCCAAAACAGGCAAACTTACCAACTTTGATAACATGAATTATATCAGAGACGTAAGCGATGTACCCAAAATGGACAACGACGACTACGCCCTGCTGCGGTTGTCGAAACGCCTAAGCAACGACACCTTGGTAAACGAATTACGAAGTAAAAAAATAGTTTCGTCTTGGTCGTATTACCGAACCGAAAACGAAATTCTCGACGAAGAAGCCCAAGCCTATATACACAATTATGTAGGAAATACACTCGAAAAAATTTGGCAAATTGCCGAAAAAAAGAAAATTTACGTAGCCAAAGAATCATACCTTCGCACGATGAGTTCGTTGGAAGAGGCTACGTTTTCGCCACAAAGGCTACACCCAACATTTGTACTAAAAAAAGAAAAGGATTTTATAGTTCTTGAGGCTTTGGTGGAAATAGAAGGCCAAAAAATAGCCCTTAAAAATACGATTTACCTTTCGTTTTGGATTATTCAATACAACGAAACGCTCTATAAAATTGCTTCGTACAACGAGGCCGCTATTTTGAAAAATTTCCCAACGGGAAGCATGAAAGTAAAGCCAGATTTTTTGAGTGGTTTTTTTGAACATTTTGTTCTGCCTCTTTCCGAAAAATTTGAAGTTGATTTTCAGATAAAACAAAACATGAAAGAACAAAATTTAAGTTTTGTTCAGCCTCGAATTTATCTGAAAGAAGACGATGAACACCTGCTTTTTGTACCTTCGTTTTTGTACCAAGACCCCCATTCTGAAAACCCCGAAGAAACCGTTGAATTTGAAAAAGATTACCGAAGTTATAAACTAGAATATCTTGATGATGAGGTAATTACATGGAAAAGAGACGTAGAATCCGAAGAGGTTTTTACTGAATTTATCCAAACATTACACCCCGAATTTAACTCCCAAGCCGAAAACCACCCTTTTTATTATTTACCCTTTGACAAGGTTTTAGAAAACCAATGGCTCTTTTACTTTTTTGATACCCTCAAAGAAAAAGACGTCCCTGTTTTTGGGTTCAATCAACTCAAAAAGTTTAAGTACAACCCCAACAAAGCCGCTTTCAAAATCAGAGGGAGTTCGGGAATTGATTGGTTTGATATGAAAATGGAACTATCTTTTGGCGACCAGTTTGTATCGCTTTCAGATGTGAAAAAGGCCGTTTTGAAAAAACAAAATTATGTGTCTTTGAAAGACGGAACGCTGGGCATTTTGCCAGAAGACTGGCTCAAAAAGTATGAATCATTGTTTAAATTTGGCAAGATAAAAGGCGATGATATTCAGTTGTCTAAATTGCACTTTTCGTTGATAGACGAACTCTCTGCCCAGATAGACGATGCGGCTTTATTGAAAGAAATAGAAGAGAAAAAGTACAAACTTCTTAACTTCAAAGAAATCCAGTCTGTGCCATTGCCAAGCAACATGAACGCCCAATTACGGGACTATCAACAAGAGGGCTTTAAGTGGTTGCATTTTTTAGATGAGTTTGGCTGGGGTGGTTGCCTTGCCGACGATATGGGTTTGGGCAAAACCTTACAAATGCTTACGTTTTTGCAGGCACAAAAAAACAAAAAACCCGATAGTACATCGTTGGTGGTGGTGCCCACTTCGCTGATTTTTAACTGGCAAGCCGAGGCCGAGAAGTTTTGCCCCGACCTCAAATTTTTGGTTTATAAAGGCAGCGACCGCATAAAAAAAACTGACTATTTTAAGGACTACGACATTATCTTGACCACCTACGGCATGATACGGCAAGATGTGGAGATTTTAAGAACGTTTACCTTCAATTATATCATTCTTGACGAATCACAAGGCATCAAAAACATTGATTCGCTGACGTCGAAGGCCGTAAAATTGCTGTATGCCCACAATCGTTTGGCCATGACGGGTACGCCAGTCGAAAACAATACCTTTGACCTTTATAGTCAGATGGATTTTCTGAATCCTGGGTTTTTGGGAAGTCAGGAGTTTTTTAGAACTGAATTTGCCAACCCCATAGACAAACACCAAAACAAAGAAGTGGCGGCGGCTTTGCGAAAACTCATTTATCCATTTATGCTAAAACGCACCAAAGAGGAAGTGGCTAAGGATTTGCCCGACAAAACCGAAACCATTTTGTATTGTGAAATGGGCAAAAAACAACGCAAAGTGTATGACACCATGCGAGAAGCCTATCGCCAAAAGGTGGTGGAACAGATGTCGCTGGTGGGCAAAGAAAAAGCAGGGTTTTTGATTTTGGAAGGATTATTAAAACTTCGCCAAATTTGTGATTCGCCCTATTTACTTTCTGACG
>JAYWHL010000591.1:0-2217 GCA_043777715.1 Cytophagaceae bacterium
GGCAACAAAGACCGACTGACGAGAATGGGTCCAGAAAAATTTTCGCAATGGCTCAAAGACCAAAAACAGGTTTTTTATACCGATACCACCTTCAGAGACGGCCACCAGTCTTTACTGGCCACCCGAGTTCGCACAACCGACATGATGAAAGTGGCCGAGGGCTTTGCCAAAAACCACCCAGAACTGTTTTCGATGGAAGTTTGGGGCGGAGCAACTTTTGACGTAGCCATGCGGTTTTTGCACGAATGCCCATGGAAACGCCTAGCGGGTTTTAGAGAAGCCATGCCCAATATGCTCCTCCAGATGCTCATTAGGGGCAGTAATGCCGTAGGGTATAGTGCTTATCCTGATAATTTGATAGAAAAATTTATCGAAAAATCTTGGGAAACAGGTATCGATGTATTCAGAATTTTTGACTCGCTCAACTGGTTAGAAGCCATGAAGGTTTCGATAAAAGCAGTGAAAGAACGCACAGGAGGATTAGCCGAAGCTGCCATTTGTTATACCTCGCCCGTTTATCAAAATGGTCAAACCAAATACGATTTGGGCTATTATTTGGACATGGCTCGCCAACTAGAAGATACGGGTGCAGATATAATTTGTATTAAAGACATGGCGGGTTTATTAAAGCCCTTCGAGGCATTTACGCTCGTTAAGGAACTAAAAAAGGCCGTCAATTTGCCCATTCATCTACACACCCACGACACCAGTTCTATACAATCGGCAACGTACCTAAAAGCCATCGAAGCGGGCGTAAACGTTGTGGACTGTGCCTTGGGGGCTATGTCGGGGCTAACGTCCCAGCCCAATCTGAACTCGATTGTGGCCATGATGCAAGGCCACGACCGAGAAAACAAAATGAATCTTCAAAGCCTCAATGCCTACTCAAGCTACTGGGAAGACGTCCGAGAAATGTACGCCCCCTTTGAAAGCGGTATGAAGGCGGGTTCGGCCGAGGTTTATGACAACGAAGTGCCAGGAGGGCAGTTTTCAAACCTCCGCCAACAAGCCAACGCCTTGGGGGTGGGCGATAAGTTTGAAACCCTCAAAAAAAACTATACCGAAGCCAACGCCCTTTTTGGGCATATTGTTAAAGTAACGCCTTCATCAAAAGTGGTGGGCGATATGGCTATTTTTATGACGGCCAATAGCCTAACGGCTAGTGATGTTTTGAGCCGTGGCAACAGCTTGTCGTTTCCCGAATCTGTAAAAGGGTTTTTCAAAGGCGAGCTTGGCCAACCCGTTGGAGGCTTTCCTGTGGCCTTACAGCAAATTATCTTGAAAGGCGAAACACCACAAACAGGCCGCCCCAACGACTATATCCCTGCCATAGACTTTGACCAAGAGTTTAGCGTTTTTGCCAAAACCTTTCCAAACAATGCTGGATTCTTAGAATATCTTTCTTTTAAGATGTATCCCAAGGTTTATGAAGAATTTTACAATACCAGTGAGCTATACGGCGACATGAGCAAACTGCCTACCCAAGCCTTCTTTTATGGCCTAAGACCAGACGAAGAAATTATGATAAACATAGAAGAAGGCAAAGATATTTTGGTAAAACTACTCTTTGTGAGCGACCCCGACGAGCAGGGTCTTTGCACGGTTTCGTTTGATTTGAATGGCCAAAACCGTAGAATAAAAGTAAAAAATAACAAGGTATTGGTTACTAAACCTCAAAATCAAAAAGTAAGCAAAACGGGCGATGTTGGTACACCCTTACAAGGGCGACTGGCCAGAATTATGGTAAAAGTGGGCGAAGAAATAAAAGCCAATGCCCCCTTGTTTATTATCGAAGCCATGAAGATGGAAAGCATAGTATCGGCCCCAACGGCAGGTAAAATTATGCACATTGCCCTGCCCGAAGGTACGCTCGTAGAACAAGATGATTTGGTGGTGTGTATTGGATAATTTCGAGGTTTGATAAACGGAATAGTAAGCAACAAAGCGGCCAAACACTAAGAAAATAGGTAGGTACTTCTTGGATTTTACTGCAAATTTTTAATAAAACCAAAGGAGTTTTAAAGATAAATCTTGAGGATTGTTATTTTTATTATAATTTTTCAAGAAATAGTTTTATTTATCCAATAAAAATGAGTAAGTTTGAAACTTAACCTCTAAACAAAACTATTATGACTTCTTACATTATTCAAGCAGTACTCGGTGCAGTGGTTGGCTATGTTGGCAACTATATACCGATGGTAAAAAACAACCAAAGCA
>JAYWHL010000592.1:0-2216 GCA_043777715.1 Cytophagaceae bacterium
GGTACCGACGACGCCAACCCCCTCAAGGTTCAGGATATTTCGAGGGGGTCGTTTTTCAAGACCTCTACCAATCAAGCATCTGTGTTTTTTCATAATCGAACTACTTTTAATAAGCTAAATTTGGCCTTGATTGTTGGGCTTAGTGCCAATAAAATCGCCTACAATCGTTCTGATTTATTGGCCAACCAAGGCTTGGTTACGGGCTATAACAAAGACTTATCTTTTGAAAAATCATTCGTTACGTCTTATAACCCGCATATTGCCCTCCAAAAAAACATCAAAGACCAAATCATTAACCTTAGCTATTCGGAAGGCTACAATGCCCCAACGGCAGCAACGGCATTTATTGGTACTATCAACAAAGCCAATGATAATTTATTACCCGAAAAAGCCCGAATGATTGATTTAAGCACCCACGGTTTGTTGTTTAATAACCGCCTAGACTATCAGGTTTCGTTGTTTAACATCAACATTAGCAATAAACTAACCCAACTTTCGGGCGTAAATCCTGCGGGAGGCACTTATAGCTATTTTGCCAATACGGGCAATCAAATAAACCGTGGTTTGGAGCTAAGTTTGGGCTATTTGTTGGTAGGGAAGGCCAATTCGTTCATCAAAAAAGTTGAGCCGTTTTTTAATTTCTCAAACTATGATTTTAAGTATGGCGATTTCAAAACAAGGTTCGGCAGCGATGTCATCGACTATACCAACAAACAAGTGGTGGGCGTACCCCAAACTAAATACACACTGGGTTTGGACATTACAACCAAGGGCGGATTTTATATCAATAATACCCTTAATTATTTGGGCGATGTTTATACCGACTTTGCCAATACCAACAAGGTAACGGGCTTTTCGTTGTTTAATAGTAAGATTGGCTATGGCTATACGAGTAAAAAAATAGACTTTGATGTTTATTTTGCGGGTAATAATTTGGCCAATAGCATCAACTATACTTTTTTGTTTTTGGGGAATAACGTAAACGACACCGACCCTGGCAGTAACTACCCCGTAGGAGTGGCCACCGATGTAAATCCCGGGCCTAGCAAAGCCAATTATTTTGGGGGTGTAAACATAAAGTTTAAGTTTTGAGGTAGAGAATAAAGATTTATCTTATTGAAAATCAATGACTTAAATCAAAAAAAGCCGTACTACTCTCTAAGATTGTAGTACGGCTTTTTGTTTTGTAATAAGCCAAAAAGGATAATCGTTTTGGCTTGTTGTTTCAAAATCTAGCTTCTTTATAAACCCTATTTATCCAGCATTATCAAAGGCCATTTTTATCCAACCAATTACTTCAGCGTCAATTTCACTGATTTCAGAAAGATTGATTTTATGAGAGCATATTCCGTTTGGTTTTTCTGCTTCCAATTTTCCTTTTGGCTCTACTCCCTTTAGATTAAATCCTATCTCAAACCTAGTTTTTGAAGCAGGATTTAAGATTATAAATTGCTTTTTTCTTTTCAAACTAACGTAGGTTTTTTTAGGGGCAATTTCAAACTTACCACCAAATTGATGAATTTCTGCAAGCAACATATCATAAAATGACTTTAAATGCTCCTTGCCTTTGTATTGGCTTGTAATAAATTCATCTGTATTGGCCGAAGAGTCAGCATCAGAACCCAATACTTTCAAGGCAATTTCAGAAGCATAGCCGTGCGTAATGTTGTGAGATTCTTTCAAAAATTTTACAATTTCTCCGTGTTTTACAAGATTTTGAGTAGTTATTAAATCTTTCCATTCGATTAATGAATAACCTGTTTTTTGTTTCAAGTTATCAAGCATTGTTACTATTGATTTTTCCATGGTAATATGATATTTGATATTTTAGTTTTTTGTTTCTGTGGCTTTTTTGAGTAAATCTAATCCTGTCTGATTCATTTTTTCCATTCCTGCTTTTGCATCAAAAAGCCACATAAAAAATGCATCAATCAACCCTGATTCAACTTTAAAATCTTGTTTTACTTCAATTCCTTCTGTGTTTTCGGTAAAATAATACTCAAAAGTGGGTTTTGCCACAAATGGTTTTTGAATGTCGCATTGCATACCGATATACTTTTGGTCATCAATTTTTACAATCTCTTGATAACCCAAATCTTCGCCTTTGTTCCCGTCCCAGTAGTACCTTGCCCCTACCGTTCCGTCAATTCCCTTTACTTCATGTTTTTGGGTGGGGTCTTCTGCCAAAAATGGCGACCATTTAGGAAAATTGTTTA
>JAYWHL010000593.1:0-2210 GCA_043777715.1 Cytophagaceae bacterium
AGTCCGTTAATTGAGTTCTCTCTAGCCGTAAGTTTTCTAGGTTTATGTTTTTGCTAAAGTCAGCACGAGTGAGTGAAGTACCCAAACATGAAAAACTTTTTAAGTTTATGTTTTTACTGACATCAAGGCTGGTAAAAGCCCCAAAACATGAAAAACTTTTAAGGTTTATATTTTTACTTAAATCTATTGTTGTAAATCGACTACCCGAAATTGATAATTCTTCGAGGGTTAGATTTTTGCTAACATCCAAGCTACTTAAATTTTCGCCCGATAAAATTAGCTTTTTCAGCCCCGTATTTTTACTAACATCTAACGTGGCCAAAACATCACTCTTACAGATTAATTCGCTTAAAACAGTATTGTTCCCAAATTTTAGAGTTTCTAAGTAATATCCCAAACTAGTGAAAGTTTGCAAAGCAAAGTTTGCACTAAGGTCTAAATTAACGAAGTAATTATCATTACAATTCAAATTTTGTAGGGCTACATTCTTACTAAAATCAACTGTTTTTAGCCAGTTTCTCTCGATGTTCAAGTTTTCTAAGGCTATATTTTTGCTGATGTCCAAAAATTCCATTCTGTTAAAAGAACAGTCTAGCTTTTTTAGACTAACGTTTTGATTAAGAGTTAGATAGCTTATCCGATTATTGGAACAAATTAACGTTTGCAGTGCCGTGTTTTTACTCAAATCTAAACCAGACAACGTATTATTGGAACAATCAATGGATTCCAAATTTGTAAAAACCTCAATTCCTTTTAGGCTACTAATGTTTTTAAAACCGTACCAATTTAATCGAAGCTCTGTTATGGTTTTGGCGTTTTCGATGTCCATTCTACCATTTACCTCGCCATCTTTATCAATACGGGCATCAACCAAAAATCTCTCAAAAGATTTATCGGGAATTTCAACACTAAACGGCTCAATATCAATTGATTTACAAGCATTTAGCAAAATAAGGACTAGGCAAAAAAGCAGTCTGTTTTTCATGGTTATTGGTTTTAGAATGAAGGTTTTACGTATCAAAATTGAGCAATTTCGGCCATAATAGCAATCTTGTGAGGCCATAGCAATAGAAAGGTAAAATATTCGTAAATTTGGGAAAATGAAATCTAATCTATGAAAACAATTCAAAAAATAGTATCTCTTGGCATTGGGCTTGGGTTTTCGGTAATGGCCACGGCACAAAATGCCCTGCCCCTCAGCGACCTTTCGGGCTTTAAAAGCCAAACTGGCGGCGAACCTTCTGCCATTTGGACCATTGCAGAAAGCTCTTCTTGTAATCCTTATGAAACAAAACTAAAGACTACCGAAGGAAAAGGCGTGATGGTTAATGTTGGCCCAAGCAAATTATACCAAGCTGCTGATAACATTTTGACCCTTGCCCAACACGCCGACGCCCATTTATCTTTGGATTTTATGCTCCCAAAAGGCTCAAATTCAGGCATTTATCTTATGGGAAGATACGAAGTACAATTATTTGATAGTTGGGGAATCAAAAACATCAAAGCCCACGACTGCGGCAGTATTTACGAACGTTGGGACGAAAGTAGAGGTTTGGGCAAACAAGGCTACGAAGGCCACCCACCCCGCCAAAACGTAAGCAAAGCCCCTGGTTTGTGGCAACATTTGGAGGTTGATTTTATAGCCCCAAAGTTTGACGCCACGGGCAAAAAAACTCAAAACGCTAGGTTTGTAAAAGTGGTTTTGAATGGCGTAATTATCCACGAAAACATAGAAATGTCTGGCCCTACTCGTGGAACATTTCAAGACGAAGTAGCCAAAGGGCCTATTTTGATTCAGGGCGACCATGGCCCTGTGGCCTTCAAAAATTTTAATCTCGAACCCCAAGACAAAGCCCAAGTTTCGATGCCCAACAAAATAAACTACACTTATTATGAAGGCAAATTTGGAAGCCAAGTGCCTGACCAACTGCCCAGTTATGGACAAATAAGCAAAGGTGTTTGCGACAAAATAAATTACAGATTGGCCGACAAAAGCCAAGATTTTTTATTGCATTTTGTGGGTAAAATCATGATTCCCGAAACAGATACTTATGGTTTTGCGTTTCATACCCGTGGGCCTGGCGAGTTAATAATCGACGGAAAATCTCAAGGAAAAAGTAATGGTTGGAACAGGCAGGATTCGCCCACAAAAGAGATTAAACTAGAAGCAGGGTTACATAATTTTGAAGTATTTTACACCAAAGACTTTG
>JAYWHL010000594.1:0-2209 GCA_043777715.1 Cytophagaceae bacterium
GTTGATTGGGATTATATTTACATAGTAGAATCTATTAGCAAATCAAAAATAAAAACTGATGCTATCGTCGAATTTAGCAAAACAAATCAATCAATAGACTACCCAATGGCTGCCTAATGGAAGAACCAAAACTACAAATAGCGATAAAACTCTTAGACTTTCAGGTATCTGAATTACTCGTTAATAATAGTTCTTTATTTTCAAACAAAAAGAAAGAAAATGAATTTGAAATCAAAATAGGATATAAAATAGAATATTTTGATATAGAAGACAAATCGGAAATAATCAACGAAAACAGAAATTATACTGTAAATTTTAACGTTTTACTGACCGACAGCAAAAAAGGATTGACTGTAAAATTGAATGCTAGTGCATTATTTGAAGCCCAAAACAAAATAACAGAGGAATTTAAAAACTCCCAGTTTGTAAGAACAAATTCACCAGCAATAGCTTTCCCTTATCTTCGTAGTTTCATTACAACTTTAACTTCCAACACCGGAATTGGACAAGTAATCCTACCAACAATGAACTTTTCTCAGATGGAAAGTGAAGACAAATAATACTTGTGTAGCAAAAACAGCACCTACTGTACTGCTGCCGATAGAGGGGCAGAAAGAAGTCCTTCATCTCCTATTTATTTCGTCTTTTTCACTTCACTTCGGTTCTAATCGCTCTATTAAGAATAGTTAGAACCAATCCGAACTTTCTATTTTCTACTAGCAAACGTTCAAAACTAATGTGCTACCAAGCCGTTTCATCAGTAATCTTTTTACGATGCTTATTGCTAATTAGATGAAGCTATTCCTTACTTTTTTTTCGATTACATTTCTAAAATTAGTGTAGCTATTTCAATTGTAATGTTCTAAAAAGCAGTTGAATATTCGATAGTAAATTATTAAAAACCACTTGTAATCAATTGAATAACAAAATGTTACCTGCTCCTCACTACACTCATAGGCAAAGGCACAATTTTGGTGGGCAGGGTAGCTTTGGCCAAGGAATCAATATTACTAAGTCCCTTTTCAAAGTCTTTGCCTAGCATATTTTCTAAGAACAAAGCCCCAAAAATCTTATTCACAGGGTTTTCACCTAAATCTTGGTCAAATTTCCAAATCAAGTTTGTACCGTTATCGGTAGGAATAAATTTATACGTAGCCGCTGCCAAGCCCTGTTCCATAAAATCCATTTCTACGGTTATAGAATCGCCCAAGGCCATACTTTTTACGGTTACTTTGCCATTGCCCACGTTGGCATCTTGGCTTTGCCAGTTATACGATGCCCCCACGCCCGAACTAGGGCCAGTGTAGGCGAGTTTCATGCTGGGGTCTAGGTTATGCCAAGGCGACCATTTTTCCCAATTTTTTAATGTATTTACTTGGTCAAACAACACCTCACGGGGTACGCCTATGCTTTGGCTTCGCTCAATATGGAATTTTGATGGTAAAAAAAGAGAGATAATAACCAAGGCCGATACCATGCCTAATAGCCCAATGAGTAGTTTTTTGAGGAGATTCATCTTTAATAATATGTTTAAATAGTGTTTCATAACCAAGAACGAAATTATCAAACTTTCTTGGTTAATCAAAACGCTGTATCTTTGAGGCTTAGTTTTAGCTATCAGTGGTTTGAATATGGCAAACAGTCTTAAAATAATTACTGACTTTGAGCCAAAAGCCATCAACTAATGGCAAGAAACACCAACATTATCCTAATTTTATGTCAGAAAGTACCCCTTTATCAAAATACGAAACCGTTATTGGCTTAGAAGTTCATGCCCAGTTGATGACGGAAAGTAAAATTTTTGCACCTGATGCCAACAAATTTGGGTCTGCTCCCAATACCAATATCTCGCCCATTACGCTTGGCCACCCTGGCGTTTTGCCCAAACTTAACAAAAAAGCCGTTGAATTTGCTATAAAAATGGGCTTGGCTTCGGGTTCTGAAATAACAAGAAATCAGTACTTTGACCGCAAGAATTATTTTTATCCCGACCTACCCAAAGGTTATCAAATTACCCAAGACAAAACGCCAATTTGCGTAGGTGGCTCGGTGATGGTACGCCTCAAAGACGGCACAGAACGTCCCATTGCGTTTCATCATATACACCTCGAAGAAGACGCTGGGAAATCTATACACGCTGATAATGAGACAGATACACTCTTGGATTATAACCGTGCAGGAACGCCCTTGATAGAAATGGTAACCGACC